>DATDLO010000076.1:0-3309 GCA_036519215.1 Oxalicibacterium sp. | reverse complement strand
TTTATCAGGGAACCGAATTCTGGGATTTCAGCCTTGTCGATCCGGACAACCGCCGCCCGGTCGATTACGCTGCACGCCGCAAGCTGCTGGCAGAAGCCGCCGACATGCGCGACCTGCTCGATACAGGTCAACGCGCCGACGGGCAGCATCGGCAAGCGGTAGGACAACTGGGAGCGCAACTGGGGGCGCAACCGAAGGGGCAACTGAAACAGCCGCTGATCCGCACCGCGCTCGCACTGCGCACGCAGACGCCCGGTCTTTTTACGCAGGGGGAATACATTCCGCTGCGTGCCGAAGGCCCGCTGGCAGATCACGTCATCGCCTTTCTGCGGCGAGATCAAGGCCATACCGTACTGACGGCGGCATTGCGCCATACACTGTTACTGGTCGACGACAATCTATCGCTGCGGCAAGACGGCAATAACGACGGTGACGGTGCCAGCACGCTGTTGTTGCCGGACCATCTTCCTCCTCTGACCGATCTGCTGACGGGAAAACGCATCGCCGCCGACAACGGACGCATCGATATCGCAGCATTGTTTTGCATGCTGCCCATCGTGCTGGCCATTGCGGAAAGTTGAGGATGACATGCAACGAAGAGAGGAAGGGAAAAGAACGGAAGGAAAGTCCGTGCCCCACGCCAATATCCCGCGCCTGCATTTCTGACATGCTTTGATGCCATTCGCCGATAGTTCGCCTTCCGCGATTTTTCTACGATGACCGTTCCATCTGCCGGATGGATTTCCGGGCGAGCGAACAGGCTCGCTTTTTCCAGAACCATCATTTCAGGAGAACGAGTATGGCGAACAATCCAGGCAAATCCCAGAACACCAATCGCGGCTTTGCAAACATGGACGCAGGCAAGCAGCGCGAGATCGCTGCGCAAGGCGGCCGCGCCGCACATGCCAGCGGCAATGCGCATGAATTCAATTCGGCCGAGGCAAGCGCTGCTGGCCGTAAGGGCGGCGCTGCCAGCCACCGCAACAAGGCGCAGGCTTCCAGCAGCAGCGGCACGCGTGGCGGCTCTTCAGCACAGCATGCGCATGCCGGACAGCAAAGCCACAAGAACAAGTAATGGACAAACCCCGGCGCTGCCGGGGTTTTCAATGTCGCGCTGCAACCTGATGGCTGCGACAAGCTTGCCGATCATTTTTTAAACGAACGCTGCTCTTTCTTCCTTTCTTTTCAGCTTCCGCTCGTTGCGCTCTTTGCTCGTCTCTTTTCTCTCTGCAATCGCGGCTACTCCTATCGCACTTCTGTTCCCTGCGGATGACGCACATCGACTGTCGATCTCTTCGTTCATATTGTTGACCGCAAGGCATTTGTTTTGTTTCGGCAATGGATGCTGCCGTCATGAAATTGCGCCGCTTTAGCACGTTTTATGTGCGTCGTTTCACAGACTGCACATGGCTTTCGCCTTATCGTAACCATGCGCACCACGCAGTCGATCTTCATCGATATACCCCTAGCGTTCTTCCATTCACGCGGAACATCGGCTTCACAGGATGCAGATACTGATCGTCGAACATTTTCCCGTCATCCGGGCCGGCATACGGCAATGGCTGTCGTCCGAGCCGGATCTCGCCATCGTCGGCGAAACGCCGTCGGCGGATGAAGCAATGCGCCTGATCGATGCATTACGCCCCGATCTGGTATTGCTCGACATCACGACGCCACGCAAGAACGGCTACGAGGCATTGCTGGCCTTCAAGGAACGCCGCCAGCATCTGCCCATTCTCATCATCAACGGCAGGCCGGAGCGCTTCTACGCCGCGCAACTAATGAACAACGGCGCGGACGGATGTTTCCCGGCGCATGGCTCTGGCAACGAACTGATTCGCGCGATCCGCATCGTCGGCAGCGGCCGCCGTTATCTGGAAGGCGAAACGCCGCCGCTGCAAACCGAGATGGACGGCAAGCCGCGTGCGCTGCATGAACAGCTCAATCCGCGCGAGTACGAAATCTTCCACAGCATCTGTCGCGGCGAGCGGCTGACCGATACGGCAGACCGGCTTTCGCTCAGCCTTTCCACCGTGAACCGATACCGCAAGCAGGTGCTGGAAAAGATCGGCGTCGACGACATTCCCGGACTGATCCGCTACGCCATCCATCAAGGAATAGACAGTTCGCAATATTGAAGCGCGCTGCGCCATTCCCGCACTCTCCCTTCAAAGAACATTCCCTGGCCTAAACTTTGTCGTGCCAGAATGGTCTCTCTTCAAAGCAACACCTCGTCGACATCCCGCAACCCCGTTTCAGGAAGCGATATGCCCTCCAGTAAAAGTACGCAGTCATCTTTTTTCATCGGTGGACTCGATATCGGTGGTACCAAGATGGCCGCCACCGTTGCCGATCGCAGCGGCCCGCTGGCACGTGTCGTCGAACCCACAGCCAAGACCGGCACCGAATACGCACCGGCGGAACAGGCGGTGCGCCTGCTGAAAGATGCCTGCGCCAAGGCCGGCGTTCCATTCGAGGAACTGGACACCGTCGGCGTCAGCTCCTGCGGCCCTTTCATCCGCCAGCAGGGCAGGATCCGGCTCGCCGCACCCAACATCTGCGGCGGCATCGCGCGGCGCGGCGAGCTGCCGAACGACTGGATGTCGGTGCCGCTGGAAGAAGTGCTGCGCCGGCATTTCGTGCAGGTAGTCATCCGCAACGATTGCGTCGCCGCACTGACGGCGGAACGCGCCTTCGGCAACCTGCAAGGCGTCGACGATTGCGCCTACGTCACATGGAGTACGGGGATCGGCTTCGGCCTGTGCGTCGATGGCCGCCTACTGCACGGCAAGAACGGCAATGCCGGCCACGCCGGCCACATGTTGATGACGGATCAGTCGTCGGCGCAATGCGGCTGCGGCAATTACGGCGATGTCGAGGCACTGGTATCCGGCTATAACCTGGAAGCGCGCTGCGATCGACCTCCTGCCGAACTGTTCGATGCCGCCAGGGCCGGCGATCCGCAAGGCCGTGCCGTCATCGGCGAAGCGGCCAAATGGTTCGGTCGCGCGCTGTTCAACGTCACCGCGGCACTCGATATCGAGCGCTTCGTCATCGGCGGCGCCATCTGGCACCATCACGGCGAATGGCTGGAGCCGATGGTGATGTCGGAACTGTGCACGCGGCTGCCGGCGTTGACGAACGGCGTATCGCTGTCGTCACCCGGACTGGATTCGTTGGTGACCGACATCGGCGCACTGCACCTCGTCATGCCGGAAGACTGGCCGAACGAGTGGCGCGCGCGCAAACCGTGGCAGCAGTTGCAAGAAAGCTGACGTCACCTCGGCCGGACATCAACAGTCACGCCGC
>DATDLO010000075.1:0-5358 GCA_036519215.1 Oxalicibacterium sp. | reverse complement strand
GTACTGAGCCGCTATCCGGTGAAGGCATCACGTCGGCTGGACTTGTCGTTCGGTAGCCGCGAATCGCGCGGCGCGCTCGATGCCGACATCGATGTCAACGGCAATCCGTTGCGCATCGTCGCCACGCATCTGGGTTTGCGTCCGGCGGAACGCCGCGATCAGATCGATCGCTTGCTGAAGGTATTCGATACCGAACGCATGCCGGTGATCCTGATGGGCGACATCAACGAATGGTTCGTCTGGGGCCGTTGTCTGCGGCGATTGATCACGCATTTCGATGCAGTGCCGTCGGTCCGCACTTTTCCGTCACGCTATCCGGTCTTTGCGCTGGATCGCATCTGGATCAGCCCGCGCCATCGCCTGCTGCGCATCAATGTGCATGCGACGCCATTGGCGAAGAAGGCATCCGACCATTTGCCGCTGATTGCGCACATCGACGGTTGAACACAGTCATGCAGGCATTACCCGATCAGGCATAAAAAAAGCACAGGCTTGCGGCCTGCGCTTTTTCGACGATGCGCTTACGCTTACAGTTGTTTCTACAGTTTCGAAAACTGTTCGCGTAATTTCTCCAGCGTTGCCGAGAAGCTGGCGACGCGTTCCTTTTCCTGCGCAACCACTTGTGCCGGTGCGCGCGCGACGAAACTTTCGTTGGCGAGCTTGGTGTTGGCCTTGGCGATCTCGCCTTCGAGGCGCGTGATTTCCTTCGTCAGGCGTTCACGTTCGGCGGCCACATCGATCTCGACTTCCAGCATCAGCTTGGTCGTGCCGACGATGGAGACCGGCGCCGGCGATTCCGGCAGGCTGGTGACGACCTGCACTTCCGACAGCTTGGCCAGCGATTGCAGGTAAGGCGCAAATCCCTGCAGACGTTCGATCTGCGCTTCATCCGCTGCTTCCATGATCAGCGGCACGCGCTGCGCCGGCGACAGTTGCATCTCGCCGCGCAGGTTGCGGCAGGCATCGGTCAGCGATTTCAGTTCGGCCATCCATTGTTCGGCCGTTTCGTCGATCTTGCCCGGCTGCGCTTCCGGATACTTCTGCAGCATGATGGTGTTGCCAACTGCGTCGCCGGCCGGATTCATTTTCAGACCGGTCAGCGGCGCGACGGTCTGCCACAGCTGTTCGGTAATGAACGGGATGATCGGATGCGCAAGACGCAGGATGGTTTCCAGCACACGCAGCAAGGTTCGGCGCGTGGCGCGCTGTTGCGCCTCGCTGCCGGTCTGGATCTGCACCTTGGCGACTTCCAGATACCAGTCGCAGTATTCGTCCCAGATGAACTGGTAGATCGCCGTGGCGATGTTGTCGAAGCGGTAGTCGGTAAAACCTTTCGCGACTTCGGCTTCCACGCGCTGCAGCAGCGACACGATCCAGCGATCTGCCTGCGAGAAATCGGTATAACCGCCGGGTTCGCAATCTCCGGCCGCGCACGGCGCATCGCGGAAACCGCAGTCGTGGCCTTCGCAATTCATCAGCACGAAGCGCGTTGCGTTCCACAGCTTGTTGCAGAAATTGCGATAGCCTTCACAGCGGCCGAGATCGAAGTTGATATTGCGGCCCAGCGAGGCGTAGCTCGCCATCGTGAAACGCAACGCGTCGGTACCGTAGGCGGAAATGCCGGCGGCGAATTCCTTGCGCGTGGCTTTCTCGATGCTGGCGGCCTGTTTCGGATTCATCAGGCCGGCCGTGCGTTTCGCTGCGAGATCGTCGACGGTAATGCCGTCGATCAGATCGATCGGGTCCAGCGTGTTGCCTTTCGACTTCGACATCTTCTGGCCGCTGGAATCGCGCACCAGGCCATGCACGTAGACGGTCTTGAACGGTACCTTGCCGGTGAAGTGCGCGGTCATCATGACCATACGCGCGACCCAAAAGAAGATGATGTCGAAGCCGGTGACCAGCACCGACGACGGCAGGAAGGCGTTGAAATCCGGCGTTTCTTCCGGCCAGCCGAGCGTGGAGAACGGTACCAGCGCCGACGAGAACCAGGTGTCGAGTACGTCGTCGTCACGCTTCAGCGCGCCGGTATAGCCGGCGGCAGCGGCCTTGGCCTTCGCTTCGGCTTCGTCGTGTGCGACGTAGTAGTTGCCCTGGTCGTCGTACCACGCCGGGATTTGATGACCCCACCACAATTGACGCGAGATGCACCAGTCCTGGATGTTGTTCAGCCACTGGTTGTAGGTCGTGGTCCAGTTTTCCGGTACGAACTTGATCTCGCCGCTGGATACTTTTTCCAGCGCGACTTCGGCAATCGATTTGCCCGGATTGAAGGTGCCTTCCGGAGCGGGTTTGCTCATGGCGACGAACCATTGATCGGTCAGCATCGGTTCGATGACGACGTTGGTGCGATCGCCGCGCGGCACCATCAGTTTGTGCGGCTTGACCGATTCCAGCAGGCCTTGCGCTTCGAGATCGGCGACGATCTGCTTGCGCGCGACGTAACGGTCCATGCCTTGATACGCGGCAGGGGCGTTGTCGTTGATCTTGGCGTCGAGCGTCAGGATGCTGATCTTGTCGAGGTTGTGGCGCTGACCGACGGCGTAATCGTTGAAGTCATGCGCCGGCGTGATCTTCACGCAGCCGGTGCCGAAATTCTTGTCGACGTATTCGTCGGCGATCAGCGGAATCGTGCGGCCGCACAGCGGTAGCGTCAGTTGCTTACCGACCAGCGCCTTGTAGCGCGCGTCGGTCGGATCGACGGCAACCGCGACGTCACCCAGCATGGTTTCCGGGCGCGTGGTGGCGACGACGATGAAGTCGCGCTCTTCCCATTCGGTTGCGTTGCCTTCTTCATCGAAAGCGATGGGGAATTTATATTTGGAACCGTCCGCCAGCGGGTAGCGGATATTCCACATGTGGCCGTCTTCTTCTTCAGAGACGACTTCCAGATCGGACACCGCTGTACCCAAAACCGGATCCCAGTTGACCAGACGTTTGCCGCGATAGATCAGGCCTTGTTCGACCAGTTTGACGAACACGTCGGTGACGACCTTGGAACGCGGTTCGTCCATCGTGAAGTATTCGCGGCTCCAGTCGGCGGAGGCGCCGATGCGGCGCATCTGGCCGGTAATCGTCGAGCCGGATTTTTCCTTCCACTCCCAGACTTTTTCGAGGAATTTTTCGCGGCCGAGGTCGTGGCGCGAAATTTTCTGCGCGTCGAGCTGGCGTTCGACGACGATCTGCGTTGCGATGCCGGCATGGTCGGTGCCCGGAATCCAGGCGGTGTTGTAGCCGCGCATGCGGTAGTAGCGCGTCAGGCCGTCCATGATGGTCTGGTTGAACGCATGACCCATGTGCAGCGTGCCGGTGACGTTCGGCGGCGGCAGCTGGATGCTGAACGACGGCTTGGCCGGATCGACGGACGCGGTGAAATATCCGCGCTTTTCCCATTCCGTGCGCCAGAAGGTTTCAATGTCGGCGGGGTCGAAGGACTTGGCTAATTCCATGGCTTGAGCAGGTTGGAGGAGCAAAACCCGTCATTATATAGATACGCTGCATGCACGGCGGTCCGGGCACGCCTGCGCTGCAGCGATGTTGCCAGTTTGGCACGTGATATAGTCGCGCCTCGTTTTTCCTTTTTCATGGAGCTTTACCATGCGTTTGATCCTCGCCATTCTTCTGCCGTGGCTGCAATTCTTCACGATCGGCCGTCCGTTTGCCGGCGTCATCTGCCTGATCCTGCAACTGACGCTGATCGGCTGGATTCCGGCTGCGATCTGGTCAGTCTATGCATTGAGCCAGTACAAGACCGATCGCAAGATCGAAAAAGCCCTGCAGCAACGCTAGGCAGGATGCCCCGGATGAAAAGCCCGCGCGGCTTATAATCCGGGGATGCAGAATCTTCTTCACAATCTCAATCCCGAACAACTCGCCGCCGTCACGCTTCCCGCGCAATCCGCATTGATCCTGGCCGGCGCCGGATCGGGCAAGACACGCGTGCTGACCACGCGCATCGCGTGGCTGATCCAGACCGGGCAGGTCTCGCCCGGCGGCGTGCTGGCCGTGACCTTCACCAACAAGGCGGCCAAGGAAATGATGACGCGGCTGTCGGCGATGCTGCCGATCAATACGCGCGGCATGTGGATCGGCACCTTTCACGGATTGTGCAACCGGCTGTTGCGCGCGCATCATCGCGATGCCGCATTGCCGCAGACCTTCCAGATTCTCGATTCGCAGGACCAGCTGTCGGCGATCAAGCGCCTGCTGAAGGCGAACAACATCGACGACGAGAAATATCCGCCGCGCAACCTGATGTACTTCATCAACAACGCGAAAGATAGCGGACTGCGCGCACACCAGATCGAAGCCTTCGACGATTACAACCGCAGGATGGTCGAACTGTACGAGCTGTACGACCAGCAATGCCAGCGCGAAGGCGTGGTCGATTTTGCCGAACTGCTGTTGCGCACCTATGAACTGCTGAGCCGCAACCAGCCGCTGCGCGAGCATTACCAGAATCGTTTCCGCCACATTCTCGTCGACGAATTCCAGGATACGAACAACCTGCAGTACAACTGGCTGAAGCTGATGGCCGGCGAGAACAACGCGATCTTCGCGGTCGGCGACGACGACCAAAGTATCTACGCATTCCGCGGCGCGAACGTCGGCAACATGATCGCGTTCGAGCGCGAATTCAAGGTCGAGAACCTGATCAAGCTGGAGCAGAACTATCGCTCGCACGGCCACATCCTCGACACCGCCAATGCGCTGATCTCGTTCAATCAGAATCGCCTCGGCAAGAACCTGCACACCGACGCCGGCCACGGCGAGCCGGTGCGTATCTACGAAGCGACCAGCGATCTGCAGGAAGCGCAGTGGATCATCGAGGAAGCCAAGAGCCTGATCGCCGAAGGCAGCATGCGCAACGAAATCGCGATCCTGTATCGCTCGAATGCGCAGTCGCGCGTGATCGAACATGCGTTGTTCTCGGCCGGCATTCCGTATCGCGTTTATGGCGGCCAGCGCTTCTTCGAGCGCGCCGAGATCAAGCATGCGATCGCCTATCTGCAGCTGATGGACAACCCGCACAACGATTCGGCTTTCCTGCGTGTGGTGAATTTCCCGACACGCGGCATCGGTGCGCGATCGCTCGAACAATTGCAGGATGCGGCAAAACAGTACGGCGTGTCGCTGTATGCAGCCGTGCCTTACATCACCGGCAAGGCCGGTACGTCGCTTGGTGCTTTCGTCAAACTGATCGAAGGCGCACGTTTCGAGACGCAAAACCTGCCGCTGCCGGAAATGGTGCAAGTCGTGCTGGATGCCAGCGGCTTGATGACGCACTACCGGAACGAGAAGGAAGGCGCGGATCGCATCGAGAACCTGGAGCAACTGGTCAGCGCCGCGACCTTGTTC
>DATDLO010000074.1:0-2183 GCA_036519215.1 Oxalicibacterium sp. | reverse complement strand
AGGTGTTGTACCAGTATGCCGATCCCGATCTGGAAAGCCGTTCGGCCGGCCAGAAGATCATGATGCGCATCGGTGTGACCAACGAGCGCATCGTCAAGAAGAAGTTGCGTGCCTTGCGCGCGGCGGTGACGAACATGCCGCCGCAGCCCAAGTCGTCGGAACTGGCGCCGCCGCAAGCGGCGCACTGACGTTCTTTATCGTGCGGCTGGATCGCGTGCGATCCAGCGCCGATGTAGGTATTCCACCGGTCCTTGCCGGTGGTGCGACAGCCACCAGCGGCTGAAAAACAGTTGCGCCAGCATGATCGCGCCCGCAATCGCCAGCCAGCCGGCTGGCGGCAGTTTCGCTCCCAGTCCGAAGCCCGCGCCTTGCAACAGCAACGCGCACAGCAGCGATTGCATCAGATAATTGGTCAACGCCATGCGGCCCACCGGCGCCAGCCAGCGCTGCAGGTGACGCATGATGCCGTCGCCGGCCAGCATGAAAGCGGCGACATAAGCCGCGGCCAGGCTTGCACCGCCCACTGGTAGCCACGAATACAACGAATAATCGAGGCGCGCCGGATGCAGCGGATCGATCGCCTCGCCCAATATCATCGTCGCCCACATCAGGTTGAACGGAATGCCGATCAGTAGTCCGATTGCCAGCACGCGCTGCCACAGCTTGCGATGCCGTTCAGGCTGCGTCAGCCAGCGCAGCCGCACGGCCAGCACGCCGAGCAGGAACAGGATGGCGACGTGCGGCACGATCAGGATCGATTGCATCGTGACCGCCACGTAATCGTTCAGGCGCTGCCACGCGATCGCGGCCAGCGTGCCTTGCGTGTAGACCAGATGCGAAGCCTGTGCGCTGTCGAACATCGCGCGGCCCTGCGCCTGCAGTTCGTTACCGTTCAGCAGCCACAGGTTCAGAAAGAAGCCCGTCAACAGCAGCAAGCCGAACACCAGAGCCCAGTTGCGCAGCGATGCAGTCACCGTGCGCAGCCGCGCGCCGACCAGACCCATCAATACCCAGAAGCCGGCGATGGCGTACAGCGTCAGAATGTCGCCGAACCAGATCAATGTGCCGTGCAGCACGCCGCAGCCCAGTAGCCATTGCAAGCGTCGGCGATACAGCCGCTTCGCATCGCCCCAACTGCCGGTGCGCCGCTTCGTCGACTGCGTGACCAGTGCGAAGCCGGCGCCGAACAGGAAAGCGAAGATCGGGTAGAACTTCTGCTCGGCGAAGAAGGCGACGAAGGCGACCGACAGGATGTCGGCCAATGTCGCGTCGGCCGGCAGCACGCCGTAGCGCAGCGTCTCGAAACCCCAGACAAAGGACCAGACGTTGACCAGCAGGATGCCGAAGACGGCGAGGCCCCGCAGCGCGTCGATGCGCAGTTGGCGTTCGGTGACGGAAGCGTTCAACATGAGGGGCAGGGCGCGCGAAAAATCCCGACAGCATAACGTTAAACGGTACGGGAAGGCGTTCGGAATGCCGGTTCGCTGTGCTGTTATGCTGCCGTTCTTGTTGTTCTGCATAATGCCGCTGTCATCATCATCGCAATCGTCCATGCCGCGCCGCCATCATCACCATGTCTACGTCGTCGAACTGGCGCCCGACGTCTGGTACGAGCCGCGGTTTCGCAAGGCCAATCCGGACTATGTACGCGGAAAGCCATGCGTCTATGTCGGCATGACAGGGCTTGATCCCGATCTGCGTTTCGATCGCCACAAGGCCGGCATCCAGGGCAACAAGTTTGTCGAGCAGTACGGATTACGGCTGCTGCCCGAACTCTATGCCATCTACAATCCCATGCCTTATGCGGCTGCCTGCGAGATGGAGGTGGAACTCGGTATCGCGCTGCGCGAGGCAGGTTACGGCGTCTGGCAGGCATGAGCGATTTTGCTGCGAACGGGCAACTTTTTTGCGGTTGCGAGGAACCTTTCCGCCCTGTGTCTATCCATCCCCTGTTCGACAGTTGTCCCGAATCGCCGTTTTATCTTCACCGTCTGTGTTACGAGGCGGCAAGGGTCGCGGGGTCAATGTAAAATCCGTTATCTTGTCCGGCCGCCAACATCCGGTTGCTGCGGTTCGGCAGAATGATCGGACGGCACGGGCATCAGCGCCGCCTTCCCAGAATTCCGCGTCGGCTTCGGCCGCTTACTTGCGTACCGACCGGCAGGCCGACTGCGGTCGGCAGG
>DATDLO010000073.1:0-4811 GCA_036519215.1 Oxalicibacterium sp. | reverse complement strand
CCAAGCTGCTGTACTACCCGACTGTTACGCGCGAGCCTTTCCACAATGAGGGCCGCATCACGACTGCGATCTCGACCGGCAAGATGTGCGAGAGCCTCGGCATCGATCCGATCAACCCGCTGACCGACCGCGCAATGATCTGCGGCAGCCCGGAAATGCTGAAGGATACTGCGGGCGAACTGGACAAGCTGGGCTTCGAAGTTTCGCCGGGCATCGGCCAGCCGGGCGACTATGTGATCGAGCGCGCCTTCGTCGAACGCTGATCGCTGCGCCGCAGGGCGCAAATGCTAAATAAAACGCCGCCGTGTCATCGATACGGCGGCGTTTTTTTGCGTCTTTTCCTGTCGTTGCGGTGCCATGCGCATGGCGGAATTAAGCATACGAATCTTCACAATACTTTACCTTGCAGACGCCCGGATTTCCTTGCTTCGCGCAAGGGGACTCGCTATCGTTACGACGACTTCTGAAGTGTGAATCAAGGCGTGGATTCGTGTGCATCGGCATGCAAATTCGCGATAAAAATACGCATCTATCGATACATCTTTCGAGCCGATCCATCCATGAAACCCTCCGTGCTATTCGAGCCATCTGCGTTGCGCCGCCGGCTTTTCAATCGCTACACGATCGCTACCGTGCTGATCGTGCTGATTGCCGTATTCGGTTACCGCGCCTGGCACAAGGCCTATGGGAAGAAGGATGCGCGTGAAACCTATCAGACCGCCAGTGTCGAACGCGGCGATATCGAGGATGTCGTCACGGCGACCGGCACCGTGCAACCGCTGGAATTCGTCGACGTCGGCGCGCAGGTGTCGGGTCAGTTGAAGAAGCTGCACATCGAGGTCGGTTCCGTCGTCAAGGAAGGCGATCTGCTGGCCGAAATCGATCCGACCGTGTTTCTCGCCAACGTCGATGCGCGCCGCGCCAACCTGCGCAACCAGCAGGCAACGATGAAAGACAGGCAGGCGCAGCTGACGCTGGCCGAATTGCAGTACCAGCGCCAGAAGAACCTGATGGCAGCCGATGCGACGACGCGCGAATCGCTGCAGACCGCCGAAGCATCGCTGCGCTCGGCGCGTGCGCAGATCGAGGCATTGCAGGCGCAGATCGAACAGACGCAATCGAGCTTGCGCGCCGACGAAGCCAATCTGAACTACGCGAAGATCTATGCGCCGATGTCAGGTACCATCGTCTCGTTGACGGCGCGCCAGGGCCAGACGCTGAATGCCAACCAGTCTGCACCGATCATCCTGCGCATCGCCGATCTGTCGACGATGACGGTGCAGGCGCAGGTGTCCGAGGCGGAAGTCGGCAAGCTGTTCAAGGACATGGAAGTTTATTTCACGACGCTGGGCAGCCAGGGACGCCGCTGGTACGGCGCGCTGCGCAAGGTCGAACCGACGCCGACCGTCACCAATAACGTCGTGTTGTACAACGCGCTGTTCGACGTTGCCAACCGCAATCTGTCTCTGCTGCCGAGCATGACGACGCAAGTCTTCTTCATCGCCGCGACGGCAAAGGATGCGTTGCTGGTGCCGACCGCGGCTGTCACGCTGTCGCGCGGTGCCGGCCGCAAGGGCCAGCGCAAGCCGGGCGCTTCCGGTCAGGCGGGCGAGGTGGCGAAGAAGCCGGGAGATGCAAAGTCTTCACAATCGGCACAACCGGCGTTGCCTGAAGATCCGTTGGCCGGCATGTCGCGCGAAGAGCGCCGCGCAGCGCTGGAAAAGATGACGCCGGAACAGCGTGCCGCCTATCGCGAACGCCGCAAGGCAGCGCGCGAAAGCGGGCAGGGAGGACAAGGTGCTGCAGCAATGGAAGGACATGCCGACATCGTGAAGCAGCCGCGGCCGGGAACGGAAACACCTGAGGTGGATGACGCAGGTGGCGGCTTTACCGACCAGAACACCGCGCGCCGGACACGCCAGGGCATGGTGAAGGTTATCGATGCCGACGGCCAGATCGAACAGCGCAGTGTCGAAGTAGGCGTGACCAATCGTGTGCAGATGCAGGTGGTGAGCGGACTGAAGGAAGGCGATGAAGTCATCGTCGGCCTGAAGCTGCCGCCGTCGGCCGCGCATGCGCAGAACGGCGGCGGTGCGAGGACATCGGGACTCGGCCAGGCGCCGCGAGGCATGCGCTGATGGATGCAGTCGCCAACAGCGGGCCATTGCCGGCGCTGCAGTCAGCACAGTCAGAGGCGCACCGGGAAGACCGGACGCCGCTGATCGAACTGCGTGGCGTCACCAAGACTTACTGCAACGGCGGCCTCGAAGTCGAGGTGTTGCATGGCATCGACCTGAAGATCTACGAAGGTGAATTCGTCGCCATCATGGGAGCGTCGGGCTCCGGCAAATCGACGCTGATGAACATCCTCGGTTGCCTGGACAGACCGACGACAGGGCAATACCTGTTCATGGGGCGCGACGTCTCGGGCTTCAGCAGCGACGAACTGGCGCTGCTGCGGCGCGACGATTTCGGCTTCGTGTTCCAGAGTTACAACCTGATCCCTTCGGCCAGCGCAACGGAAAACGTCGAAGTGCCGGCCATGTATTCCGGCATGCCGCCGGAAGCGCGCCATGCGCGTGCGCACCAGTTGCTGGAAGAACTGGGGCTGGGCGATCGCACGCATCACCGGCCGAACCAGCTGTCGGGGGGGCAGCAGCAACGCGTTTCGATTTCGCGCGCGCTGATGAACGGCGGCCGCATCATCCTGGCCGACGAGCCGACCGGCGCACTCGACAGCAAGAGCTGCGCCGATGTGATGAAGCTGCTGTCCGATCTGTCGCAGCGCGGCCATACCGTATTGCTGATCACGCATGCGCGCGAAGTCGCGGATCATGCGCATCGGCTGATCGAGATCAAGGACGGCAACATCCTGTCCGATCCGGGGCCGTCGTCCGCGCCACTGGAACAGGCGGCGTTCACGCGTCCGGTGACGGCCGGCGTGGCATCGCGACTGGCGGATATTCTCGAAGCGGCGAAGATGGCATTGCGCTCGCTGCGCGCCAACATCTTCCGTTCCATCCTGACGTTGCTCGGCATCGTCATCGGCGTCGGTTCGGTGATCGCGATGCTGGCGATCGGCGACGGTGCCAAGGCGGCAGTGATCGAACGTATCAGCGCAATGGGATCGAACCTGCTGCTGGTACGCCCCGGCGCGCCGAACCAGCGCGGCTTCAACGCGACGGCGACACTGGTCGTCGATGACGTGCGCGCAATCGACGAACTGCCGAACGTGCTGGCCGCAGTGCCGGAACAGAACAGCTCGGCCACGCTGCGCTTCGGCACCTCGGACGTGTCGACATCGATCAACGGCACTTCGGCCAAATTCCCGCTGGCGCGGCAATGGCCGGTTGCGGAAGGCTCCTTCTTCAGCGAAGACGACGAGGCGAACTATGCCGCCGTTGCGGTGCTGGGCAAGACGGTCGCCACCGGCCTGTTCGGCGACGAGAATCCGGTCGGCGAATTCGTGCTGATCAACAACCTGCTGTTCCAGATCGTCGGCGTGATGTCGGAACGCGGTGCGTCGCCGATGGGCAGCGACCAGGACGACATCGTCTTCGTGCCGTACGCGACCAGCAGCCTGCGGCTGTCTGGCCAACGCTACCTGCGTAACGTGACCGTCGCCGTGGAAGACGTCGATCGCATCGACGATACGCAGAACGCCGTCGACAAGCTGCTGAACGAACGGCATGGCGTGGTCGATTACCGGATTCGCAACATGGCATCGATCATCGAGACCACAGAGCAGACGCAAAACACGCTCACCATCCTGCTCGGCTCGATTGCCGCGATCTCGCTGCTGGTCGGCGGCATCGGCGTGATGAACATCATGCTGGTCTCGGTTACCGAGCGCACGCGCGAAATCGGTATCCGCATGGCGACCGGTGCGCGCGAGAGCAACATCATGCAGCAGTTCCTGATCGAGGCGATGGTAGTGTCCGCGCTTGGCGGCGCGATTGGTGTCATCGGCGGCCTGGCGACGGCTGCTGTCATCGGTGCGTTCGGTACGCCGATCGCGTATTCGGTCACGCCGGTGCTGCTGGCCTGCGGCTGCGCATTCATGACCGGACTGGTGTTTGGCTACCTGCCGGCCAAGAAGGCGGCGCAACTCGATCCGGTGGTCGCACTGGCGGCCGAATGAATGCAAATGAACATGAAAACAGGCATCCACAAAATATGTGCAATGACATGCGTGATGGCGAGCGTGATGGCATGGGCGGAATGAAGGCCGTGACTGGTACGCCGGCCATCTTTCGCCGCCTGCACCTGAGCGTTGCGCTGGCGGCCATGCTGGCGCTGGGCGCCTGTGCGCATCGTTTCGATACCACGCATCCCGACGTGCCGTTGCCGGCCACCTGGGCAGAAGCTTCGCCGGGCGAGGCGCAATTGCAGCGCGACTGGTGGCGCGGTTTCGATTCGACCGAACTGAGCGGCCTGATCGATGAAGCGCTGGCCGGCAGCCCGGATTTGCGCATTGCGCTGGAACGTGTGACGCAGGCTGAGATTGCAGCACGCAGCGCGGGTGCGTCGTTGTTCCCGCTGATCACGCTGAGCGCCGATACCCGCACCGGTTCGGTCAAGCCGGGCGGCGTCAACGATGCGGGCTGGAGCAAGCGCGAATCGTCAGGCGCGGGGCTGGCTATCGATTATGAAGTCGATTTGTGGGGACGTGTTGCGGCGCAAGCGAGTGGTGCGCGCGCATCGCTGGATGCCACGCGCTACGATCTGGAAACGGCGCGGCTGACGTTGACCACCGGTGTCGCCAACGCTTATTTCCAGGTGCTGGCCTTGCGCATGCGCCTGCAGATTGC
>DATDLO010000072.1:0-6110 GCA_036519215.1 Oxalicibacterium sp. | reverse complement strand
GGATGCACGCCATGTACGCAACAGAGAAAATGCGGATGAAAGCGCGGCCGACGTCGCGCGTCGCGCCGCAAAAGAACTCGAAGCGCTGTTCGAACAACGTGCAGGAAAAATTGCCGCCATCATCGTCGAGCCGCTGGTGCAATGCGCGACCGGCATGGCGATGTACGATCCGCTTTATTTGAAAGAAGCGCGCGCGCTGTGCGACCGCTACGGCGTGCACCTGATCGCCGACGAGATCGCGGTCGGCTGCGGCCGCACCGGCACTTTCTTCGCCTGCGAGCAAGCCGGCATCTGGCCGGATTTCCTGTGCCTGTCGAAAGGCATCAGCGGCGGCTATCTGCCGTTGTCGCTGGTGATGACGCGCGACGACATCTATCGCGTCTTCTACGATGCTGACGTCACGCGCGGTTTCCTGCATTCGCATTCCTACACCGGCAACCCGCTGGCCTGCCGTGCAGCGCTGGCGACGCTGCAGATCTTCGACGACGACAATGTCATTGCAGAAAACCGCAAGCGCGGCGATCGCATCGAAGCCGCATTGCAACCGTTGCGCGACGATGCGCGTGTCGCGCATTTCCGCCGTTGCGGCATGATCTTCGCATTCGATGCGGTGATCGACGATGCACAACAGGCGGCAACATTCTCGCGCCGCTTCTTTTCTGCCGCGCTTGAACATGAACTGCTGCTGCGGCCGATCGGCAAGACCGTCTACCTGATGCCGCCGTACATCCTGAGCGACGACGAAATCGCGCATCTGGCATCGTCAGTGCAGACCGTGTTCAACAAGGTGATGCGCACATGAGCCGCGACCTGATCGCCGGACTGGAACAGCAGCTGCGCGAACTCGATGCGCAGGCGCTGCGGCGCAAACTGCGCGTGACAGATTCGCCGTGCGATGCGCAGATACGCGTCGACGGCCGCGACATGCTGGCCTTCTGCAGCAACGATTACCTGGGTCTGGCGGCGCATCCGCACATCGTCGAGGCCTTGCGCGAAGGCGCGTTGCGCTACGGTGCCGGCAGTGGCGCATCGCACCTGATCAGCGGGCATTCGCGCGCGCATGCGGTACTGGAAGAACGCCTGGCCGGATTCGTCTCGCCGCAGATCGACAATGCGCGTGCCTTGTATTTCAGCACTGGCTACATGGCGAACCTGGCGATGCTGGGCGCATTGAGTGTGTCGGGCGGCACCGATGCCGAGCTGTTTTCCGAAAGCCTGAACCATGCGTCGCTGATCGACGGCGCGCGGCTGTCGCGTGCCAGGGTGCAGGTTTATCCGCATGGCGATGTCGCCCAACTGGCAGCGCTGCTGCAGGTGAGCAAGGCCGAAACCAAACTGGTCGTCACCGACAGCGTATTCAGCATGGATGGCAATCTGGCGCCGCTGCGTGAGTTGACGGCCCTGTGCGAGCAGCATGGCGCGTGGCTGATCGTCGACGATGCGCACGGCTTCGGCGTGCTTGGCGACCATGGCCGCGGCGTGCTCGAACATCTGCAGCTGAAATCGCCGAACATCGTCTACATGGGCACGCTGGGCAAGGCGGCCGGCGTGGCCGGTGCTTTCGTCGCCGCGCATGCCAGCGTGATCGAATGGCTGGTGCAGCGCGCGCGCCCTTATATCTATACGACGGCATCGTCGCCGGCTATCGCGCATGCCTTGCTGACTGCCATCGATATCGTCGCCGGTGACGAAGGCAATGCCCGGCGCGCGAAGCTGCGCATGCTGATCGAGCAGTTCCGCAAGGAAACGGTTTTGCGGCATTGGCAATTGCTGCCATCCGCCACGGCGATCCAGCCGGTCGTGATCGGCAGCAACGATGCAGCCTTGCGCGCCGCTGCCGCGCTGTACGATGCCGGCTACTGGGTGCCGGCGATTCGTCCGCCGACGGTGCCGGCCGGCACGGCGCGGTTGCGCGTGACCTTGTCTGCTGCGCATCGCAAGGAAGATGTCTCGCACCTGTCTGCCGCCATCCTGTCACTGGAGAATGCATGACCGCTGCCTTCCGCTGTTTCGTCACCGGCACCGATACGGAAATCGGCAAGACGCTGGTTTCCTCCGCGCTGATCCATGCGCTGGTGCAGGCCGGTGCGCGCACTGCTGCAATGAAGCCGGTGGCCGCCGGGGCGACGCCGATCAAGGAATCCGGCGCCGAGGTCTGGCACAATGACGACGCCGATCAGCTGCGGCAGGCATCCAATGTCGATTTGCCAATGGAATCGACGGTGCCCTACCTGCTGCGCGCGCCTGCCGCGCCGCACATCGTGGCGAAGCAGGAAGGCGTGACCATCGATCTGGCGCACATCGTCAGGACGTACGAACAGGTCGCGGCGCAGGCCGATGCGGTCGTCGTCGAAGGCGTCGGCGGATTTTGCGTGCCGCTGAACGATGACGCCGATACCGCAGATCTGGCCCGACAACTCGGTTTGCCGGTCATAATGGTGGTCGGTTTGCGGCTGGGCTGCATCAACCATGCATTGCTGACGGCCGAAGCGATTGCCGCGCGCGGCTTGACGCTGGCCGGCTGGGTCGCCAATACCGTCGATGTCGGCATGACGTATGCGGAAGACAATGTCGAGGCATTGGTGCGGCGTTTGCCGGCACCGTTGCTCGGCTGCGTGCCGCGACTGGCGGCGCCGTTGCCGTCGGCCGCTGCCGATTATCTGGATTTTTCAAGCCTGCCGGGATGGCCCGGCAAGCGTTGAGTGGAATTTTTAGTCAGGAGTTTTTATGTCGTCGCAACCCATCACGTTCCAGGCGCCTGCCGCGCCGGTCGCACCCATCGTTCCGACCAAGTGGCCGGTCGAGGACGTGCTCGCGCTGTTCAACCTGCCGTTCAACGACTTGCTGTATCGCGCGCAGCTCGTGCATCGCGAAAACTTCGATGCGAACGAAGTCGAGCTGGCGACGCTGTTGTCGATCAAGACCGGCGGCTGCCCGGAAGACTGCGGCTACTGCCCGCAGGCCGCGCGCTACGACACCGGTGTGACCGCGCAAAAGATTCTGCCGCTGGATGAAGTGCTGGCCGCTGCGCGCGAAGCGAAGTCGCACGGTGCGACGCGTTTCTGCATGGGCGCGGCATGGCGCGAACCGAAGGATCGCGATCTGGAAAAGGTCGAGGAAATGGTGCGCGAAGTGAAGGCGCTCGGTCTCGAAACCTGCGCCACGCTCGGCATGCTGGGCGAAGGCCAGGCGGAGAAGTTGAAAGACGCCGGCCTCGACTACTACAACCACAACCTCGACACCGCGCCGGAGTTCTATTCGAACATCATCTCGACGCGCGATTACCAGAATCGCCTGGATACGCTGGAGCGCGTGCGCGGCGTCGGCATCAAGGTCTGCTGCGGCGGCATCGTCGGCATGGGTGAATCGCGCCTGCAGCGCGCCGGCCTGATGGCGCAGTTGTGCAATATGGACCCGTATCCGGAATCGGTGCCGGTCAACAATCTGGTGCAGGTCGAAGGTACGCCGCTGCACGGCACCGAACCGATCGATCCGCTGGAATTCGTGCGTACCGTCGCCGTGGCGCGCATCACGATGCCGAAGGCGCGCGTGCGTCTATCGGCCGGCCGCCGCGAAATGGGCGAAGCGATCCAGGCGCTGTGCTTCCTCGCCGGCGCGAATTCGATCTTCTACGGCGACAAGCTGCTGACGACCGGCAATCCGGAAGCCGATGCCGATCAGGTTCTGCTGAAAAAGCTCGGCATGCATTCGCGCAACAACGCGATCGATGCGCGCTGCGAAGTGACGTCGTCGTAATCGTTGTCGGCCCGCCGTTAAATTCCGTCGCCGGATTCTGATTTCATGCTGTCTTTCGCATCGCTGCCGAAATCAGTCAAGATCGTCGAGGTCGGTCCGCGCGACGGGCTGCAGAACGAGCCGCAGACGATTTCCGCTGACGTGAAAATCGAACTGGTGAACCGGCTGTCCGCAGCCGGTTTCCCGAATGTCGAAGCAGCCTCCTTCGTCTCGCCGAAATGGGTGCCGCAGATGGCGACGTCGGCCGACGTGATGGCCGGCATTGCGCGACGCCCCGGTACGATTTACTCGGCGCTGGTTCCCAACATGAAGGGCTTCGAAGCCGCGCTCGCGGCTGGCGTCGACGAGATCGTCATCTTCGCGGCCGCTTCCGAAGCTTTCTCGCAAAAAAACATCAACTGCTCGATCGCCGAATCGATCGCACGTTTTCGCGACGTCGCTACCGAGACGAAGCGCAACAAATTGCGCCTGCGCGGCGCGTTGAGTTGTGCTTTCGGTTGTCCTTATCAAGGCGAGGTGAGCGCGGACAGCGTGGCCGATGTGGTGCAGCGCTTGCGCGATCTGGGCTGTGACGAGATCGATATCGCCGACACCATCGGCGTCGCCACGCCGCGCCATGTGCAGGTGACCATGCAGCGCGCCGCGCAGGAATTTCCGATCGCGCAGTTGTCGGGTCATTTCCACGACACCTACGGCCAGGCACTGGCCAATATCTACGCCAGCCTCGAAGTCGGCATCACGATTTATCACGCGTCGGTTGCGGGCCTCGGCGGGTGTCCTTACGCGAAGGGTGCGACCGGTAACGTCGCCACCGAAGACGTGCTGTACATGATGAACGGGCTGGGCATCGAGACCGGCATCGATCTGGATGCGGTGGTGGATGCTGGCCAATTCATTTCTCATCATCTCGGCCGCAAGGCGGCGGGACGCGCCGGCAATGCGCTGGCGGCAAAAAAGGCAGATTCCGCATGCACGTCCATCTGATTGCCATCGACCGACAGGGTAAGCCGCAGGAAGTGGCTGGCCGTCTCGATGTCGTCACCAAGCAGGTCTGCAAGGCGACGGCCGAGCTGTATCGCAGCGCGGGTTTCGTCGAGCCGTGGATCGGTTACCTCGCCGCGCACGATCGCCAGCTGGTTGGTGCCTGCGCGTTCAAGTCGCCGCCGGGCAAGGGAGAGGACGGTGCCGAGCGCCTGGAGATCGGCTATCTGACCTTTCCGAATTTCGAGAATCGCGGCATCGCCACCGAGATGGTGCGCGAACTTCTGCATATCGTGCAGAACACCAATGCGAACCTGACCGTCATCGCAGAGACGGCGAATGAAGAAAATGCGTCGAATGCCATCCTGCGCAAGTTCGGCTTCCAGTTCGTCGGCGAGCGTGCCGAGGAGGACGGTGCCGTCTGGCTGTGGGAATGCAAGCCTGTCGCCTGATCGTCGCATGTGACGTATCGCGTGCATAGCGCACAAACTCTTTGGACGATCGCCGCCATGCCTGAAATAAAAACCATCGGACTGTTCATCATCACCGCGATCGCGGAAATCGTCGGCTGCTATCTGCCGTACCTGTGGTTGCGCCACGGTGCGTCGGTCTGGCTACTGGTACCGGCGGCGTGCAGCCTTGCGGCGTTCGCGTGGCTGCTGACCTTGCATCCGGATGCAAGTGGGCGGGTGTACGCAGCCTACGGCGGCGTCTACGTCAGCGTCGCGCTGGTCTGGCTGTGGCTGGTGGACGGCGTGCGGCCGTCGGTGTGGGATGTACTTGGCGTGGCGGTTACGCTGGCGGGCATGGCGATCATTGCGTTTGCGCCGCGTCACGGTTGATGGCGTGCGCTGTTCATCATGAAAAAGAAATTGCTGCGCCGGAAAGAATGGAAAGCGGAGCTGGAAGCGCTGCTGGCGCGCGTCGATCTGCATGATTCGCCGCTGCCGTCGCCATGTATCGGCGTCTGCCGCATCGATGCGCGTACGGCGCTGTGTGAAGGCTGTCTGCGCATGCGCGACGAGATCGCGCAATGGGGCGTCTTCGACGACGCAAACCGGCGCACAGTCTGGCAGGCGATCGGGCGGCGGCACCGGGACTTGTCCGCGCGTCGCCGCTGGTTTTTCTTCCGCTTCTAATAGCGACATGTCTGAATATCCGGTACGCACGCCCTGTTGCGTACTCGTGTCCGAAAACGGCTAGACGTCTCCCCGGCCAATGCGTATAACGAGTGCATGGACACGGGCATCATCATCGATCACGAAACCGGAACGGCGCTGACGCCGGCCAGCTGCTATCGTGCGCTGACCGCCAGGGATGCGCGTTTCGACGGTGTGTTCTTTACCGGCGTCAAGACCACCGGTATCTATTGC
>DATDLO010000071.1:0-6927 GCA_036519215.1 Oxalicibacterium sp. | reverse complement strand
CTACCTGAAACAATTCCTGTCCGATCCGCGCGTGGTCGAGATTCCGCGCGCGATCTGGTGGTGGATACTGCACCTGGTCATCCTGCCGTTCCGCTCCAGCGCATCGGCAAAGAAGTACGAAACGATCTGGAGCGAGGAAGGTTCGCCACTGAAGGTGCATACCGAGAAGCAGGCGCGGCTGCTGGCCGGCTATCTGGGCGAACGCGGCCACAAGGTGCGCGTCAGCTACGCGATGCGCTACGGCAGTCCGTCATTGCCCGAGGTGCTGGAAAAATTGAAAGCCGACGGCTGCGAGCGCATCCTGGTGTTGCCGGCCTATCCGCAATATTCGGGGACGACGACGGCTTCCATCTTCGATGCCGTATTCGCCCATTACCGGCAGGTGCGCAATGTGCCGGAACTGCGCTTCGTCAAGCATTACCACGATCATGACGGCTATATCGCCGCGCTGAAAAAGTCGGTGCTTGCCCACTGGGAAATGGCAGGGCGGCCGGAAAAGCTGGTCATGAGCTTCCACGGCGTCCCAAAACGCACCTTGTTGCGCGGCGATCCGTACCACTGCGAATGCCTGAAGACGGCACGCTTGTTGGCGCAGGAGCTGGGCCTGACGCCGGATCAGTATCTAGTGACCTTCCAGTCGCGCTTCGGCCGCGCCGAATGGCTGCAGCCGTACACGGCGCCGACGCTGGAACAACTGGCGCGCGAGGGCGTGCGCCGCGTCGATGTGATCTGCCCCGGCTTTACCAGCGATTGCCTGGAAACGCTGGAGGAAATTGCGATGGAAGTCCGCCACGGCTTTCTGCAGGCCGGCGGCGCCGAATTCAACTACATTCCCTGCCTGAACGAGGACGATGCCTGGATACGCGCATTGGCGGATATTGCCGAACTGCACATGATCGGCTGGCCGACCGTGGTTTCGCCGGCCTTGCGCGAGGAACTGGACGGGCAAGCGAAGGCATCGCGGGAAGCAGCGTTGCGCCTTGGCGCGGAAAATTAGTTTGAACTTGACCTGCGACGGTTGCGAACCGCCGCAGTCAGCGAACTCGTCACGCCGCTCGGTGGCACCTTACAACGTGATAGTGCAGATCACAGCCGCGGCCGCCACCGTATAAGCCGCCACGACAGTTGCGGAAATGAGCGGCAGCTTCATGATTTTCTCCTTCGCGAAGGCTGAAAACCGTGGAAAAACCGGCGGAAACCCTTGCTCCGCCTGTTATCAGACTAGTCATTGCGACTGAAAATGCCAGCTGCCGAGCTGAAAAAATTGTAACAACGGCATGCCGCAGCGATTATCATCGCGGCTTCGCGTACAAATTCCGCATCAATATCCCTTGAAATAGTGTGGGATAACCCCATGTGGTTTGGCGCATTGGCATTCTTTGTCATAACTCATTGATTGTTGGAGATTTTTTGATGCAAGACCAGGATAAATACGCCGAGCAGCAGGCTGCGTCCATGGAAGAGGCGGGAGCAGCCGCCGAAACCTCCGCCCCGACGGCGCAGACGCTGGAAGAGCAGCTCGCGGCCTCGCAGCAACTGGTGCAGGAACTGCAGGATGCGTTCTTGCGTGCCAAGGCGGAAGCGGAAAACGCCCGCCGCCGCGCCCAGGACGACATCACGCGTGCACACAAATTTGCCATCGAAGGGTTTGCCGAGGCGCTGGTGCCGGTGAAGGACAGCCTGGAAATGGCGTTGCAGGTCGAGTCGCCGACCGTCGAATCGCTGAAGGAAGGCGTGGATATGACACTGAAGCAACTGACCGCCGCGTTCGAAAAGAACCGCCTGTTCGAAATCAAGCCGCAAGCGGGCGACAAGCTCGATCCGATGAAGCATCAGGCGATCTCGATGGTGCCGGCCGATCAGGAACCGAACACCGTCGTCGCCGTATTGCAGAAGGGCTACCTGATTGCCGACCGCCTGCTGCGCCCTGCGCTGGTGACGGTCGCGCAGGAAAAATAGCTTGAAAGCACCGCCGTGCACCGCATATTGACGGTAACGGCAGCAATTTGAAGGGTTTGCTCCGCGAATCCACATTCACAGAGATTACAGATATACAGATAAGGAAAATTCATCATGGGCAAAATCATTGGCATTGACCTGGGTACGACCAACTCCTGCGTCGCCGTCATGGAAGGCGGCAAATCCAAGGTCATCGAAAACTCCGAGGGCGCACGTACCACGCCTTCCGTCATCGCTTATCAGGAAGACGGCGAGATCCTCGTCGGCGCGCCAGCCAAGCGGCAGGCCGTCACCAACCCGAAGAACACGCTGTACGCCGTCAAGCGTTTGATCGGCCGCAAGTTCGACGAGAAGGAAGTGCAGAAGGACATCGGCCTGATGCCGTACCAGATCACCAAGGCCGACAACGGCGACGCATGGGTCACCGTGCGCGACAAGAAACTGGCACCGCCGCAGATTTCGGCGGAAGTGCTGCGCAAGATGAAGAAGACCGCCGAAGACTATCTCGGTGAAGAAGTGACCGAAGCCGTCATCACGGTGCCGGCCTACTTCAACGATTCGCAGCGCCAGGCAACCAAGGATGCCGGCCGCATCGCCGGTCTGGACGTCAAGCGCATCATCAACGAGCCGACCGCGGCAGCGCTGGCTTTCGGCCTCGACAAATCCGAAAAGGGCGACCGCAAGATCGCCGTGTATGACCTCGGCGGCGGCACCTTCGATGTCTCGATCATCGAGATCGCAGACGTCGATGGTGAAATGCAGTTCGAAGTGCTGTCGACCAACGGCGATACCTTCCTCGGCGGCGAAGATTTCGATCAACGCCTGATCGACTACATCATCGACGAATTCAAGAAGATCAACGGCCTCGACCTGTCGAAGGACGCGATCGCGCTGCAGCGCATCAAGGCATCGGCAGAGCGTGCGAAGATCGAACTGTCGTCGTCGCAGCAGACCGAGATCAACGAGCCGTACATCGCGATGGCGAACGGCGCACCGGTCCACCTGAACCTGAAGATCACGCGTGCCAAGCTGGAATCGCTGGTCGAAGACCTGATCGCCAAGTCGATCGAGCCTTGCCGCACCGCGATCAAGGACGCCGGCGTGAAAGTGTCGGACATCGACGACATCATCCTGGTCGGCGGCCAGACCCGCATGCCGAAAGTGCAGGAAGCGGTGAAGGACTTCTTCGGCAAGGAGCCGCGCAAGGACGTCAACCCTGACGAAGCTGTTGCTGTCGGTGCCGCGATCCAGGGTTCCGTGCTGTCGGGCGACCGCAAGGATCTGCTGCTGCTGGATGTGACGCCGCTGTCGCTGGGCATCGAAACGCTGGGCGGCGTGATGACGAAGATGATCCAGAAGAACACGACGATCCCGACCAAGTTCTCGCAAGTGTTCTCGACTGCCGACGACAGCCAGCCGGCCGTAACGATCAAGGTCTATCAGGGCGAGCGTGAAATGGCCGTCGGCAACAAGGGCCTGGGCGAGTTCAATCTGGAAGGCATTCCGCCGGCACCGCGCGGCACACCGCAGATCGAAGTCACCTTCGATATCGACGCCAACGGCATCCTGCACGTCAGTGCGAAGGACAAGGCGACCGGCAAGGAAAACAAGATCACCATCAAGGCCAACTCGGGTTTGACCGAGGAAGAAATCCAGAAGATGGTGCAGGACGCCGAAGCCAACGCGGAAGAAGACAAGCGCGCCAAGGAAATCGCGGAAGCGCGTAACCAGGGCGATGCACTGGTGCATTCGACCCGCAAGTCGCTGACCGAATACGGCGACAAGCTGGAAGCCGGCGAGAAGGACAAGATCGAGGCAGCCATCAAGGATCTGGAAGACGCGCTGAAAGGCGGCGACAAGGCAGCCATCGACGAGAAGACCGCTGCACTGACTGCAGCTGCGCAGAAGCTCGGCGAGAAGATGTATGCCGACATGCAGGCGCAGCAAGCTGCGGCCGGCGGTGAAGCAGGTGCCGACGCCGGTGCGCAAGCCGAAGCCAAGCCGCAGGAAGACGATGTGGTCGACGCCGATTTCAAGGAAGTCAAAGATAACAAGTAATGTCGTCTGCAGCGCCGCCCGTCATGGGCGACGCTGGGCGTCCCACTGAAAATGGAACGTCCGATTTCCTCCGCAGGATGTCGCAAGACTCGCCGGGTCGAAAGCCGAAAAGCTTCGACTCGGCGTTTTAGTGTAAATGGCAGTAGAGAAGCAAAGGGTGCCTGTATATGGCGAAACGCGATTTTTACGAAGTGCTCGGTGTCGGCAAGAACGCTACCGATGACGAAATCAAGAAGGCCTATCGCAAGCTCGCGATGAAGCATCATCCGGACCGCAATCCGGACAGCAAGGGAGCCGAAGACAAGTTCAAGGAGGCGAAAGAAGCCTACGAGATGTTGTCCGATCCGCAGAAGCGCGATGCCTACGACCGTTACGGCCATGCCGGCGTCGATCCCAACATGGGCATGGGCGGTGGCGGAGGCGGTGGTTTTGCCGATGCTTTCGGTGACATCTTCGGCGATATCTTCGGTCAGGCGGCCGGCCGTGGCCGCGGCGGTCCGCAGGTCTATCGCGGCGCCGATCTGCGCTACAACCTCGAAATTTCGCTGGAGCAGGCAGCTCACGGCTACGACACGACGATCCGCGTGCCGTCGTGGGACAACTGCGATACCTGCCACGGCAGCGGCGCCAAGCCGGGCACGTCGCCGGTTACCTGCTCGACTTGCGGCGGCCACGGCCAGGTGCGCATGCAGCAGGGCTTCTTCAGCGTGTTGCAGACTTGCCCGAAATGCCACGGCACCGGCAAGATCAATCCGTCGCCATGCGGCACCTGCAGCGGCGCCGGCAAGATCAAGCGCAACAAGACGCTGGAAGTGAAAATTCCGGCCGGTATCGACGACGGCATGCGCATCCGTTCGTCCGGCAACGGTGAACCGGGCATGAACGGCGGGCCACCGGGCGACCTGTATGTCGAGATTCGCATCAAGCCGCACACGATGTTCCAGCGCGAAGGCGACGATCTGCATTGCGAAATTCCGATTTCGTTCGCACGTGCCGCGCTGGGCGGCGAGATCGAAGTGCCGACGCTGAGCGGCAAGGCGGCCTTCACAATTCCGGAAGGCACGCAGACCGGTAAGGTTTTCCGCCTACGCAACAAGGGCATCAAGGGCGTGCGTTCCGGCTAGGCCGGCGATCTGTTCTGCCACGTCGTCGTCGAGACGCCGGTCACGCTGACCGATCGCCAGAAGGAACTGCTGCGCGAATTCGACCAGTTGACGACCGAAGGCGGCGCCAAGCACAGCCCGCAGACCAAGACCTGGAAAGACAAGGTCAAGGATTTCTTCGAATAGGTATCCGTTCCCCCGCAAGCCGCTGACAGCCTCAGCGGCTTTTTTGTGGGTGGAAATAGCGAGGCAAGTAACGGAATCTTGAAGGGCGTTCCGCTAGAATGGCGGCGCCTTTCTGTACATGATGGATGGAACATGACGAACAAGAACAAGGAAGCACGTGAACTGGAACAGCTGTTCCGCAACAACCGCCGCTGGGCCGAATCCATGCTGGAGCAGGATGGCGAATTCTTCGCCAAGCTTGCCGCGCAGCAAGCGCCGGATTATCTGTGGATAGGCTGCTCCGACAGCCGCGTTCCCGCTAACGAAATCGTGAACCTGCTGCCGGGCGAGTTGTTCGTCCATCGCAATATTGCCAACGTCGTCGCG
The DNA here is from genome assembly GCA_036519215.1 of Oxalicibacterium sp. GTDB lineage: Bacteria > Pseudomonadota > Gammaproteobacteria > Burkholderiales > Burkholderiaceae_D > Oxalicibacterium. The sequence continues at coordinate 1,255 of DATDLO010000071.1, read as the reverse complement.
CATTCCGATCTCAATTGCCTGTCGGTGTTGCAGTTCGCTATCGACGTGCTGAAGGTCAAGCATGTCATCGTCTGTGGCCATTATGGCTGCTCGGGCGTGCATGCGGCGATGACCGGTCATCGCGTCGGCCTGGCAGACAACTGGCTGCGCCACGTGCAGGATGTGCACCAGAAGCACGGCCGTTATCTGGGCGAGACATTGCAGCCGAAGGAACAGCACGACCGGCTGTGCGAACTGAACGTGATCGAACAGGTTGCTAACGTCTGCCGCACGACCATCGTGCAGGATGCGTGGGAACGCGGGCAGGACGTCACCGTGCATGGCTGGGTGTACGGCCTGAAGGACGGCCTGCTGAGCGACCTCAATGTCACCATCGACAGTGAGCAGGCGGTGGATGCGACGCTGAAAACCGCAGTCGATCGCTACGAATCGAAAGCCGGGTAGCCGGCGGCGAGCGAGGTACCAAGGCTTCTGTCGCTGCAGCATTCGGATTTATACTTTTGCACATGCGCAGGCAGCCGCCGGCGACCAGGAGACGACCATGAAATGGGAAGGCAATCGCGAAAGCGACAATGTGGAAGACCGGCGCGGCAGTGGCGGCGGACTGCCCTTCGGCGGACGTTCGATCGGCATCGGCACCATCGTAATCGCCTTGCTGGGTTCGTATTTCTTCGGCGTCAATCCGGCCACCATTCTCAGCCTGCTGAGCGGCGGGCCGGTACAGGTGTCGCAGGAATCTGCGCAGAAGGCACCGGCCGACGATCCGGTCGCCAAATTCGTTTCGGTCGTACTGGCCGACACCGAGGATGTCTGGGGACAGATCTTTCGTGAAAACGGCGGGCAGTATCAACGACCGAAGCTGGTGTTGTTCTCTGGCCGTACTTCAACTGCCTGCGGCGTGGGAGAAACGGCGACCGGCCCGTTCTATTGCCCGGGAGACCAGAAGGTCTATCTCGATCTGGAATTCTTCCAGACCATGCGCAACCGTTTCCATGTCGCCAGCGATTTCGCCGAAGCGTATGTGATTGCGCATGAAGTCGGCCATCACGTGCAGAACCTGACCGGCATCAGCGAGAAGGTTGCGCAAATGCAGCACAGCACATCCGAACGCAAGGCGAATGCCTTGTCGGTGCGCGTGGAACTGCAGGCCGATTGCTTCGCCGGCGTCTGGGCCTATCACGCGAACGAAGCGCGCAGCATTCTCGAATCGGGCGATGTGGAAAGCGCATTGAAAGCGGCCAGCGCCATCGGCGAC
>DATDLO010000070.1:0-5660 GCA_036519215.1 Oxalicibacterium sp. | reverse complement strand
GGCCGATCGACGGCAGATCGCCGTTGGGAAAAATGTATTTGTCGATCCACGGATCGGGCGTCGAGCGGCGTATGTTCTTGCCGATCGTATGCAGCAGGAACAGGCCGTCGTCGTTCAGGCAGCGGTTCGCCACTTGCATGTAAGTGCGGTAGTTCTTGCGGCCGACGTGCTCGAACATGCCGACGCTGGCGATCGCATCGAATTTTTCATCCAGCTCGCGGTAATCCTGCAGGCGGAATTCCAGCGGCAGCGCATCGCCGTAATGCTCCTGCGCCCACGCAGCCTGCTCCTTAGAAATCGTCACGCCCACGCACTCGACGCCGTAATGCTGCGCCGCGTATGCCATCAGGCTGCCCCAGCCGCAACCGATATCCAGCAGGCGCATGCCCGGCTGCAATTGCAGCTTGCGGCAGATCATGTCCAGCTTCGCGACCTGCGCCTCTTCCAGATTGCTCGCATCGGCCCAGTAGCCGCAGGTATAGGTCATCCGTGAATCCAGCATCGCCGCGTAGAAATCGTTGCCGAGGTCGTAATGCACTTCGCCGACCTGTCTTGCACGCTTCATGTCCTGGCGATTCAGCAGCTTGGCTGTCAACGCATAACCGAGCAGGCGCAGCGGCTTGATGCTGTCCGTCATCCGCGTGCCGAGCAGGCGGGCGAAGAACTCGTCCAGCTCTTCCGCATCCCATGCACCATCCATATAGGCTTCGCCCAATCCCAGGTTGCCTTGCGCGAAAGCGCGTTCCGGTACGCCGGGTCGACGAATCTGCATGTCCCACGGATCGGTTCCGTTGACGCGAATGGATGCCTTGCCGAGCAGCTCGACAGTGGCGCGATACAGGCGCGCATTGCCCGTCAGTAATCCCTCCTGCTGCGGTTGGCTGTTGTTCGGCGCGAAGGTCTGTGCATGCATGAATGCGATTCCTTTCTCCATAACCGTTATTGAAATGCCCTAAACACCACCATCGCAACGCAAGCCTGTTTTCAGCTTTTTCCCTCTCGCGATGCGCTGCTTTCTCAAAACATGTATATATTATGCATATTAAAAAGTGCATGAATAATGAATAAAACATGCGTTTATTATCAAAAAGGTTGCTATTAAAAATGGCGGCCACAAGGTCGCCAGGAAGGACTGCATAAACCGATGGACATCGAACTCGCCCGCACCTTTCTCTGCATCGTCCGCTCCGGCAGTTTCATTTCAGCCGCGAACCGCCTGCACGTCACGCAAACCACCGTCACCGCACGCGTACAGAATCTGGAATCGCAACTCGGCTGCTCGCTGTTCGTGCGCAACCGAGCCGGCGCGCGCCTCACCGATGCCGGCGAAACCTTTGCCGGCTATGCCAGCCAGCTCGTGCAAACGTGGGATGCCGCCAGACGCGATCTGCCGCTACCCGACGGCATCGGCAACTCCATCGCACTCGGCTGCGAAGTCAGCCTGTGCAATCCGCTCGTGCTGCAATGGACGACGCGCCTGCACGAAGAACTGCCGACGCAGGCGGTGCGCATCGAAGTCGGGGAAGGCCCGAACCTGCAGAACAAACTGGAACACGGCCTGCTCGATGCCGCGCTGGTTCACCGGCCCGAATACTGGACCGGCATGCAAGTGGAACAATTGCTGGAAGAAAAACTGATTCAAGTCGCCTCGACGCAAAATCCCGAGCCGTACATCTACATCGACTGGGGCGAGGCATTTCGCAAAGCACACGACGCCGCCCTGCCGGAAAAAGCGCGCAACGCCATGTCCTTCAGCCTCGGCCCGCTCGCGTTTCAGTATCTGTTGAAGAACGGCGGCAGCGGCTACTTCCGAACCCGCGTTGCACGTCGTGCGATTGAAAGAGGATTGGTCACACAGGTAAAAAGTGCACCGGAATTTTCGTATCCGGTCTTCCTGATCTATTCACGCGAAAACAAGTCGGAACCGCTGCACAAGGCGTTCGATATTTTGCGCGACATCGTCAAGGATGAGAGTGATTGGGCGGAGCATTGGGATATTGCGCCGTAACCTAAAATCTACCTACCAACAGATATCTCTTCCTTATTGCCATAAAGCGAAATTTAGAGTCAGATCATGATCACGTATTTACTCATAAGCAGGCAATTTAGAAAATAAACTCTGGACTACCACCAGCCTCGTGGCAGTCCATTTCAGTTTTAAACGTTCACAAAACAACTATTTATTATCAAATACTTGTCTTAAATAAGCCAAAAACGTCCCATCCGTCACCAGCGCCTTGCCCGGTGAATCGGACAACTTGGTAACCGGTTGCCCGTTACAGGAGACCAGCTTCATCACAATACTCAAGGGTTCATAACCGACGTCATTCGTCAGATCGGTGCCGATGCCGAAACCGGTCATCGTGCGGTCGGCGAAGTGGCGGTACAGAGCCAGCGCGCGCGGCAGGTCGAGGGCATCGGAGAAGACGAGGCGTTTGGTGTGCGCGTCGATCTTCAGCTTCGCGTAATGCGCGAGCGCCTTCTCGCCCCATTCGAACGGATCGCCGGAATCGTGGCGCAGGCCGTCGAACAGTTTGGCGAAGTACAGATCGAAGTCGGCGAGGAAGGCGTCCATGCCGACCACGTCGGTCAGTGCGGTGCCGAGGTCGCCGCGATATTCCTGTACCCAGTCTTCCAGCGCGGCTTTCTGAAAATCGCGCAGGCGCACGCCGAATCCCTGATACGCCTGCAGATATTCATGCGCCATCGTGCCGATGGGGACGAGGCCGAATTTCTTGGCGAAGTAGACGTTGGAGGTGCCCTTGAAGAATTGCGGTACCTCGCGCGCGAAGGTCGAGACGACTTCTTCATGCCATGCGGCGGAGAAGCGGCGGCGCACGCCGAAGTCGAAGAATTCGAACGGGTTCGTGCACGGCGGTTTTGCTGAAAATTTGTGCAGCAGGTCGATCTTCGCCTGCAGGCGTGCGCGTCCTTCCGTCAATGCCTTCTGCACATCGAAACGACGGAAGTACAGTTCGTTGACGATGGCGAGCACGTGAATCTCGAATCCCATCACGTGCACCATCGGTCCACTGGCGACGACTTCCAGTTGGTCGCCGTCAGTCGAGACGTCGATGAAATGACGCTGGAAGCGAAACACGGTGAGGAAATCGACGAAATCGCTCTTGATAAAGCGCAGGGTGCGCAGGTACACCAGCTCGTCGTCGCGATACGTGAGCGTGCACAGATGATCGAGCTCGCGCTCGACGTCCTGCTTCAGTTCGGCCAGCGGATAGGCGGGCCGGTTGCGGCAGACGAAACGATAGCTAGCCTGCGCAGCCGGATGACTGTGCAGCAGCGTCTGCCACATGGTGAACTTGTAGAGGTCGGTTTCCAGCAGGCTGCGGACGATGTGGGTCATGGATGGGCGGTTTCGCTTTCACACTGGTTTATACAATGCATCACCGCACGATCTTGTGCGCGGAATGAAATGCTGCGGAAGCACGGTCTTCAGGCAGGACCGAACAGGCCGTCGGCATCCAGGATTGCGTAGACAATGCCCGGATTCTTTTCCAGGCATTTGCGCACCGCCGCCGGCACGCTCTGCCGCGTCTTCTTGCACAAGCCGGGTTGCTCGATCAACTGGATGTTGAGGCCGCGCACGGTACGCACTTCGTTGTCGCCAGGGCCGATCTGCAGCACGATGCCGAGCTGCTCGAACATGCGTTCCTTGATGTAGAGCAGTTCGGCGTAATTGGCGATGGCTTCGATGCGCGCCAGCAGTTTTTTCTCTTCCTGCCGGGTCAGCAGCAGCACACGCCGGTCGCTGTCGGGATCGCTCAGCAGCAGTTCCCGATTGCAGCCGCATGCGCCGGGCGGGCATTCGACGCGGATGGGAACGGTGAACAGTTGCGACATGGGCGAAGACGCGGCCGTCAGGCCTTGCGGACAAATTCCGACTTCAGGCTCATCACGCCGAAGCCGTCGATCTTGCAATCGATGTCGTGGTCGCTGTCGACCAGGCGGATGTTCTTGACCTTGGTTCCCATCTTGAGCGTGCCGCCCGAACCTTTCAGCTTCAGATCCTTGATGATGGTGACGGTATCGCCGTCCTGCAGAATGGCGCCGCTCGCATCGCGATAGACGCGTGCGGATTCTGCCTCTTCAGCCGCAGCTTGCGGCCACTCATGTGCGCATTCGGGGCAGATGTACAAGCTGCCGTCCTCGTAGGTGAAGGTGGACTGGCATTGGGGGCAAGACGGGAGAGTGCTCATGCGTATTCCAGAAAAGAGTCGAAGATGCGGCCGCAATCGCCGGCCGCCTGCTGCGATTTTATATCGCTTCCATAACCACATTCCTTTGCGCCGGCATTTCTACTGTGGAACCAGGTGAAGTCTTGTATACGTTATATATGCACCGCCCGGTGCAACAACGCCCCCTTGATTCCCGTATTCGGCTTGCCCACCACCGCAACTCCCCCTTTTGCTCCGCCGAAGTCGCCAACGATCGCCTGACGACAGCGCTGCATGGATACTGTTCATCGCAATCTCCACCGCCAACCTATAACTGGTCACACAGGCGATCAGCTTGTCGGGAATTATTCTCATTTGCGATGAAGTCATGCAAATCCATGCATGATTGCGATGCACATCAGTTTTTATCGCGATATGCACCAATGACATATTGACGAAAGGAGATTTGCATTCTTTAATGTCCGCACCTCCCCCCTTTGAAATACGGATCGCCCATGAGTCACTTCCTGGATAGATTGCGTTTTTTCACGACGGCCCGGCCGGAATTCTCCAATGGTCATGGCGCTGTCACAGACGAAGACAGGAAATGGGAGGACGCCTATCGGCAGCGGTGGCAGCACGACAAGATCGTGCGCTCCACGCACGGCGTGAACTGCACCGGCTCCTGTTCATGGAAGATCTACGTGAAAGGCGGCATCGTCACGTGGGAGACGCAGCAGACCGACTATCCGCGTACGCGCCCCGACATGCCGAATCACGAACCGCGCGGCTGCTCGCGCGGCGCTTCATACTCGTGGTATCTCTACAGTGCAAACCGTCTCAAGTATCCATTGGTGCGCAGCGCACTCATCAAGCTGTGGCGCGATCGTCGCCGCACGATGGAACCGGTGCAGGCATGGCAAAGCATCGTCGATGACGAAGCGGCACGCCGCAACTATCAAAGTCGGCGCGGACTCGGCGGCTTCATCCGGTCCACCTGGGCAGAAGTCAACGAAATCATCGCTGCCGCCAACGTCCACACGATCAGCAAACATGGCCCCGACCGCGTGGTCGGCTTCTCGCCGATTCCGGCGATGTCGATGGTGTCGTATGCGGCCGGCTCGCGCTACCTGTCGCTGATCGGCGGCGTCTGCCTCAGCTTCTACGACTGGTATTGCGATCTGCCGCCGGCGTCGCCGCAAACCTGGGGCGAGCAGACCGACGTGCCGGAATCGGCCGACTGGTACAACTCCAGTTTCATCATCGCCTGGGGCTCGAACGTGCCGCAGACGCGCACGCCGGACGCGCATTTCTTCACGGAGGTCCGCTACAAGGGCACCAAGACCGTCGCGGTCACGCCCGACTACTCCGAGGTCGCCAAGCTCTGCGATCTCTGGATGCATCCCAGGCAGGGGACCGATGCCGCCCTCGCCATGGCGATGGGCCACGTCATCCTGAAGGAGTTCTACTTCGAGCGGCGCAGTGCCT
>DATDLO010000069.1:0-4939 GCA_036519215.1 Oxalicibacterium sp. | reverse complement strand
CCGGCAACGGAAGCCCTGGAAGTACGTGTAACGGAACGGCGATCACGTGCATCGCGCCAGTGATCGTCCTTGCATTCGGAGACATGCCGCATCTCGCCTTCGCGGCTGACGCAATAATTGCGGCAGACCACCAGTTCCTCCATCGTCGATTCCGGCGACACGCGCGTATATTCGAACAGCACGCTGCGCACGACTTCTGATCCGCTGCAGATCTGGCTGCCATGGCCGATCCAGGTCGGGCCGACAATGGTGCTGCCAGCTTCCACCGTGCAACCGGAGCCGATGTAGACCGGCCCCTCGATCGTCGTGCCTTCCCATTCGATATGCGTATTGAGGCCGACCCAGATGCCGTCGTCGATCTGCGTGCCCGGCATCGTCATGTGCGCCATCTCGCCGTTCAGCACGCTTTGCGAAACCGCCCAGTAGTCCTTGACGTTGCCGATGTCGATCCAGTTGAAGAAACGCTTCTGCGCGTAGAACGGAATCTTCTTCTCGACCAGCAGCGGAAACAGCTGCGAACCGATATCGAATTCGACACCGGACGGAATCAGGTCCAACACTTCAGGCTCGAAGATGTAAATGCCGGTACTGGCCGCCGTCGACAGCGCATCCTGCGGTTTCGGTTTTTCCTGGAAGGAGAGCACGCGGCCCTCGTCGTCCGTCACCACCATGCCGTAGTCGGACGATTTTTCGCGCGGCACTTCCTTCGTGATGATGCTGACCTTGGCACCCTTCTTGCGGTGTTCGAACAGCGCGGACTTGATGTCGAGATCGATCAGCGCATCGCCGCAGATGACCAGCGTGGTCTCGTCGAAGAAACCGCCGGATTCCTGTATTTTCTTCATGCCGCCGGCCGAACCGACCGCGCGCGGCACCACTTCGCCTTCCTCGTTGACATAACCCTCGAACGAATAGCCGATCTGCGCACCGAAGCGCTGGCCTTCACCGAAATAATCCTCGATCTTCTGATGCAGATAGCTGACGTTCACCATGATGTCGCGAATGCCGTACTTGACCAGATGCTCGACCAGGTACTCCATCACCGGCTTGCCGAGAATCGGGATCATCGGCTTCGGCAGTTCGTATGTCAGCGGTTGTACGCGCGTTCCTTTTCCTGCTGCAAGAATCATTGCTTTCATGGCTTGGCCTTCTGTCTCTCTTCTGTTCGTTTCGGATGAAATAAAAATGAATTGCGAGGATGAATGTGAAATGAAATATCTGATGCAAATATGTCTTTATCGCCGAATACGCTCAGGCGTAATCGAAAGTTTCCACGGACAACGCCTGCCAGCGCCATGCGTCTTCGCACATCTGCGCTATGTTGCGTTGCGCACGCCAGCCGAGTTCGCGTTCGGCACGCGACGGATCGGCGTAGCAGACGGCGATGTCGCCAGGACGGCGCGCCACCACCTGATACGGAATGGAACGCCCGCTGGCGTGCTCGAACGCCTGGACCATCTGCAGCACGCTGCTGCCGCAACCGGTGCCAAGGTTGTAGGTTTGCACGCCAGCTTCCCCATGCATTAAACGTTCCAGCATGCGCACATGCCCAACCGCCAGATCGACGACATGGATGTAATCGCGCACGCCGGTACCGTCCTCGGTCGGATAATCGCCGCCGAATACCGACAGCATGGGCCGCTTGCCGATCGCCACCTGTGCCACGTAAGGCAGCAGATTGTTCGGAATACCGTTCGGGTCTTCGCCGATCAGGCCGCTTTCGTGCGCACCCACCGGATTGAAGTAACGCAACAGGCCGACGCGCCACGCCGGGTCCGCTTTCGCGATATCGCGCAGCATTTCTTCGATCATCAGCTTGCTGCGGCCATAAGGATTGGTAGCGGACAACGGAAAGTCCTCGACGATAGGCACCGTTTCCGGATCGCCGTAGACCGTAGCCGAAGAACTGAACACCAGCTTTTTCACGTCGTGTTTCGCCATCACCTGAAACAACGCGAGACTGCCTTCGACATTGTTCTCGTAGTAACGCATCGGCTCATCCACCGATTCGCCGACCGCCTTCAGACCGGCAAAGTGCATGACGGCATCAAAATTCCCGGAAGAAAAAATTCGTTCCATGGCGGCACGATCACGCAAGTCCGCCTTGACGAAGGGAATGACAGAACCGGTGATCGTCGCCACGCGTTCGAGAACCGATTCCTTGCTGTTGCAGAGATTGTCGACAACGACGATCTGGTAACCGGCCTGAATCAGTTCAACACATGCATGCGAGCCGATGTAGCCCGCGCCTCCGGTTACCAGTATTTTCATGATCCGCACATCCAGAACGCCGCATCGCGGCAACCTTTAAAAGAGCGGCAGATCGCATCAAAAGTTCATTTTTGTCATCACTGATTCGATGACATTTTCGTGACGGCAGCAATTCGTTTTTCGAGGGAAATCTTTTGCGTGCATTCATTCACGCACGGAAATACTTGCAGGTAAAAATTACCTGCATGGTGCAATGTGGATACACACGATACGAATGAACACAATGCCAACGCGGATTAGGACGCGGGCTCGAACACGTATTCGAATGAATGCGATTTATCTATGCATCATCAGGGCAACACCGTCTGTTGCGGAAAACGTTGTGCACGACCATCACAGGCAACCAGCCAGTCCGCGCAATGCAGGCGCATCGTGCGCATGACGGCGGGCCGGATGTTTTGCAGCACGAAGCTGCGCGCAATCTTGGTCTGATGACCGTACAGCAGCAGCAACAGCGCGATGCAGGCGCTGTCGATCTGCACGACGCGGGCGAAATCCACATGCACGTCGCAGGGCGAGGCTGTCGCCTGTTCGCAGGCATCGCGCAATGCAGAAAGATTTCCTTCCATCCACACGCCGCTGGCGACAATGCGACAACTGCGGCCGTACATGCGCACGGCCACGCGTGCACGCGCCATTGCCTCGGCATCGCGGCGCCGTAATCTGGTCGCCACCGCACACGGAACGATGCGGGTGACGGCCAGCTTCAGCAGCATCCATCCATCGTTCCAGTAACGTTTCCACAGCGCCGGTTCTTCCTTGATGCGCCACAGCCATTCCATGCCGCTGCGTCCTACCCAGGAAGGCGCACGACTGACCGTGCCGGCAACGAAATTGACGACCGCGCCGAGATGACTGACGACCGGCACATGCAGGCGCGACAGGTTGCGCTCTATCCACGCCTGCCCCTTTTTCGCGCCGAGTGCGACGACGAGGAAATCGGCATTGCTGGCGTTGATCGCATCTATCGTTTCTGCATCGCTCATTTCCTCGATGCTGGCGAAACCCGGTGAACGATAGCCGACGCAGCGCAGCCACGATGTCGATGCATTGAGTTTTTCGGCCGCACGTTCGGCCACGCCGTCTGGCCCGCCGAAGAAATAGACGGACAACAGGCCGGCACTCGTACGGCGCGCTTCGCCGTGACGCAAGGCTTCGAACAATGTGGAGCCGGCCACGCGTTCACGGATCGGCAAGCCAAGCAGGCGCGCGATCCACACCAACGGCATACCGTCGGCCACTGACAGATCGCTGCGCAAGACCGAATCGCGGAATACATCGGCAGCAGCACCGCCTTCCATGCCGGCGACGGCGAAGTTCAGGTTCGGCGTGGAGAGGAAGCAGCGCGCATCATGCGCTGCCGCATCGCCGACTTTCTGCACCGCTTCCTGCAGCGTGACGACATCGAACGGCATGCCGAGTATGCAGACGACGCGGCGGCGAAAATCGGTGCGCACCGGATAGGCAGGATTACTGCGTGGTTCTGTTTTCGCTTCACTCTGCATCGCGCTTGGCCCTCACCCATTCGACCTGCCGGCTGAAAACGAACTTCATGTACAGCGGCACCTTCCAGAAGGCATAACCGACAGCAGACAACAGGTCACCGAAGCTGACGATGCGGCGGCCGAAACGCCACCACGACAGCCAGACGGCAAACGCCAGCGACGCAAAAATTCCTGCTGCCAGCATCAGCGGCAACTGCATGCCAGTGAATATTGCGTTCACCAGCATCGCCGCAAAGACACCGCCGACAACCAGCGTCAGCAGCGCCACCGGCGGCACGCACATGTCCAGCGCCAGCGCGATCAGCATGCGGTCGCGCCGCGCGATACCGTCGCGCAGCAGCGGCAATCCTTCATGCACGATCATGCCGAGATGACCGTGTTCCCAACGCGTGCGCTGCGCACGCGCTGCATCATCGCCGACTGGAAAGTAGCTGACGACGCAGGCTTCCGGGCAGAACAGCGTCGGCCGGCCGGCTTTCGCCATCTCGATGCCCAGCTTCATGTCTTCCGCGATATGGCCGTTCGCCAGTTGCGCCTGCGCGATCAAGGGCCACGGAAACGCCATGCCGGTGCCCATCAGCTGGCACGGCAAGCCGAGGCGATGAAAACCCAGCGGCCGCACGCGGTTCTTTACCACCCACGCGAATTCGGCGATGCGTATCTTCAGGCTGGCACCGCGCGGCGCGCGCATCAGGTCCAGCGCCTGCACCGGTCGCTGCGATGCCAATGCCGTGCGCGCCAGCAGTTCGATCGAACCGGGCAGCACAATGCAATCGGCATCGATGAAGACGACAGCGTCCGGCGGATCCTGCTTCATCGCACGCACGCCATGGTCCAGTGCATAACCCTTGCCGCGCCGCAGATCGTCGTACCTTTCCAGCACCGTTGCGCCGGCAGACGCGGCGATCGATGCCGTCATGTCGGTACAGTTGTCGGCGACGACGATCACGCGGTCGCCCGCGTCTTCGTCCAGCTGGCTGCGAATCAGCGTGACGGTGGCGGCGATGCCGTGCGCTTCATCGTGCGCCGGCACCAGAACGGCGATGCGCGGACGCCGTTGATCCGGCAGCAACGCCGCACGTGACGATTTCGCCAGGCAAGCCTGCACCAGCAGGACCAGCACCGGTACTGCGACGACGGCCAACAACGACAGCAGCAGGATT
>DATDLO010000068.1:0-4604 GCA_036519215.1 Oxalicibacterium sp. | reverse complement strand
GAGATCGACAAGGCGGACATCGAGTTCCCCAACGACCTGCTGCGCGAGCTCGACCGGATGGAATTCCACGTCTACGAGACGCAGCAGACGATCCGTGCGAAGCACCGGCCGCTGGTCGTCATCACCAGCAACAACGAGAAGGAGCTGCCGGACGCGTTCCTGCGCCGCTGCTTCTTCCACTACATCCGCTTTCCCGATCGCGAGACGATGCAGCATATCGTCGCCGTGCATTTTCCGAACCTGAAGCAGGAACTGCTGGCAAAGGCGCTCGAAGTGTTCTACCAGCTGCGCGACGTCGGCGGCCTGAAAAAGAAGCCGTCCACATCCGAACTGCTGGACTGGATGAAGCTGCTGCTGGCCGAAGACATTCCGCCGGAAGCATTGCATACCGGCGATGCGCGCATATCGATTCCGCCCTTGCACGGTGCACTGCTGAAGAACGAGCAGGACATCGCGCTGTTCGAACGGCTGGTCTACATGTCGCGTACCAACCGCTAGACGCTTTCAGGCTTCACCGTGCTCATCGATTTCTTCTTCCGCCTGCGCGATGCCGACATTCCAGTATCGATCAAGGAATTCCTGCTGTTGCTGCAGGCGCTCGACCGCGAAGTCATCGATTACTCGTTCGACGATTTCTACTATCTGGCGCGCCTGTCGCTGGTCAAGGATGAGGCCAACTTCGACAAATTCGATCGCGCCTTCGCGCAGTATTTCCACGGCATCGAAACCGCGATCGACAAGGAATCCATTCCTCTCGACTGGCTGATGCAGCGCGCGATGCGCGAACTGACCGATGAGCAACGCGCTGCGCTGCAGAAATTCGGCTACGACAAGCTGATGGACCGCCTGAAGGAATTGCTGAAGGAACAGAAGGAACGCCACGAAGGCGGCGGCAAGTGGATAGGCACCGGCGGCACCTCGCCGTTCGGCAATAGCGGCTACAACCCGGAAGGCATACGCATAGGCGGCGAGAGCCGGCATCGCAGCGCCGTCAAGGTGTGGGAGCAGCGCGTCTATCGCGACTATGACGCATCGCGCGAAATCGGCACGCGCAACATCAAGGTCGCCTTGCGCCGCCTGCGCCGCTTCGCACGCCAGGGCGCGGCCAGCGAACTGGCGCTGGACGAAACGATACGCTCGACTGCCAACAACGCCGGCTGGCTCGACATCCGCATGCGGCCGGAACGCCGCAACAGCGTCAAGGTGCTGATGCTGCTGGACGTCGGCGGCTCGATGGACGATCACATCCAGCAGACCGAAGAACTGTTCTCGGCAGCCAAGGCCGAATTCAAGCATCTCGATTTCTTTTACTTCCACAACTGCGTCTACGACCACTTGTGGCGCAACAATCATCTGCGGCAATCGGAACGCTTCCCGACATGGGATGTATTGCGCACCTACCCGCCGGATACCAAACTGATCTTCGTCGGCGATGCGACGATGAGCCCATACGAAATCCTGCGCCCCGGAGGCGCGATCGATTATCACAACGACGAGGCCGGCGCCGCATGGCTGCAACGCTTTACGAAGACGTTCCCCAGCTACGTATGGCTGAATCCGGAGCCGGAACACCTGTGGCCGCACCGGCAATCGATCGCGATCATCCGCCAGCAGATGCACGGCCGCATGGTGCCGCTGACGCTGGAAGGACTGGAACGGGGAATGCGGTTGCTCGCCAAATAGGCAACCGAGAGTGATGCCGCAGATGCGGTACGTCAGCGCGTCAGATGCATGAATTTCTTCAGCGCGCTGACCAGATGATGGCCGGCCACCGGCTTCGTCAGGAAGCCGTCGAAACCGGCATGTTTCGCGCGCACCGGATCGTAGCCGTTGAGTCGCGGCGTCAGGAAAACGACGGATGTGCGATCGTTCGGCCGCACCGACTTGACCGAATGGCACAGGCGATACGGATCGATCTCCGTCATCGACGTATTAATCATGACGACCGCCACGCGCTGCCGTGCGCAGGCGCCTTCCGCTTCCGCCTCGCCGCTGGCCCATAGCACTTCGACCTTGCTGCGCGCCAGCAGCTCGGCGACGAAATCGCGAAAGGCCGGCGTCTTGTCGACCACCAGCACGGCGCCGCCGTGTATCAGTTCGGCGCGCATCTTGCGATACTCGGCGGGATCGGTCAGGTCGATGTCGACGCGATCGCGGCGGCGGCGCTCCGGCACCGCAACGACGTCGGAAGCTTCCAGCTTCGACAAGGCATCGGCGCGTTTCTCGATCAGCTGATCCAGCGCATCGAACATGCGGTGCCAGCGGATCGGACGCTCGACGCGCGCGTACGGCACATCGATCAGCGGCTCGCCGACCAGCAATGCCGGCCGCACGTCGCTCGGGCGCAGATCGGACAAGGTCAGCAGCGCCTTCAGCTCGGAAGCGTTGGCGATGTACATGTCCGGGTCCTGCAGATTGTCGTCGTCAAGCCGGAAATAGCCGTAGCCCTTGCCCTGGCCGAGGGCAAAGGTGGCATCGAAAATTTCGGTTTCCTGCGGACTGAAGCCGATCAGGCGGACAGCAAAGGGAAAACTGTTCGTCATCGTTCGGATAGCGGAGGCAAAAAACTGCTGGTTGATCTCCCGGCTTCAGTGCGGATGCGCTATCTGTCGCCGCGCACGTAGCGGCACCAGACCAGCAGCGAGATTGCAAACACGATGGGCAGCAGCATTTCGAAGCCTTCCTCGTGCATATTGCAGATCTCTCCCTGCACTTCCGTCAGGAAGATGTGGTAATCGACATTCAGCGTCGCTTCCAGGCGATCGCAGATCTTGGTGAAGATCACCAGGACAATCGACAGGATCGTCAGACGGCCCCATGCCTGGCGCCAGCCTTTCGTGCGATACAGGTAAAGGATGAAAGCGACCAGCATCCACAGCATGATGCCGATGCAGATCACTGCCACCAGCCCGCCCCAGAATTTCTGCGCGAACGGCACGCCGTCCATCTTGTAGAAATGGTGCTTGAAGATGCTCTGCGCGGTGAAAGCCTTGTGCAGGTCCGCTTCGCGCGCGGCGAAGATCAGGCTCAATGCCGCGGTCCCCAGTCCCCACTTGTGGAAGCCAAGCTTGTACAGGCACAGCACCGCCAGTGCGATCCACAACGGCGGCGAGACCACTTCGAAGAAACCGGACTCGCTGGTCAGCTTGTGCGTCACCGAGACATCGATCGTATAGATGATGAAGAACAGCATCGCCGAAAACAGCAGCAATGCGATCACCACGATTTTCTCGATGGGTTGAATCGGCTGGGATGGTTGAATGGTCGGATGTGAAGACATGGGAATCAGTGCTGTTGACAGTAAATCATGAACTTTACCCGGAAACGCAACGATGCGTCGCGTCGCGGATTTTCCGTCCGCGGATCAAGTTCGCTCCCTCTGTCTCGTCACAATGTTAAAAACACAGCGTTGTTCGACATTGGAGCGTGTTTGCGGGAAAAGCGCCAGTAACGCCTTGCAAATCTAACCATATTTAACAATTGATCGCCTGCTTTTGCCACAATATCTTTTCGGCAATTCCTCGGCCGTCAGCATACGCCAGCGCATTTTTCATTAGAATGCAGACACTTTTGACACTTTGAGCCTGTAGCTTTCCCCTGTAATACAGGCACACGATCTAACCAGCGACCGCATGGCCACCAAAAAATCCGACTACAGCGAATCCTCCATCCGCGTCCTCAAGGGACTCGAACCGGTCAAGCAGCGTCCGGGCATGTACACCCGCACCGAAAACCCGCTGCACATCATCCAGGAAGTCATCGACAACGCCTCCGACGAAGCGCTCGGCGGCTTCGGCAGGAACATCATCGTCACGCAGAACGCCGACGGCAGCGTCAGCGTGGAGGATGACGGCCGCGGCATTCCGGTCGGCCTGCATCCGGAAGAAAAGGTGCCGACGGTGGAAATCGTCTTCACCCGCCTGCATGCCGGCGGCAAGTTCGACAAGGGTTCGGGCGGTGCCTATGCGTTCTCCGGCGGTCTGCACGGCGTCGGCGTTTCGGTGACGAACGCACTGTCGAAACGACTGGAGATCAGCGTCTGGCGCGACAACGCCTTTCACACGCTGGCCTTCGCCGACGGCGACGTCGTCGAGAAACTGAAATCGCGCCCGCTCAATCGCGACGAGAAGCGCAACGGCACACGCGTGACCGCCTGGCCCGATCCGAAGTATTTCGATTCGTCTGCAATCCCGCAGGCCGAACTGCAGCGCCTGTTGCGCTCCAAGGCCGTGCTGCTGCCGGGCGTGAAAGTCACGCTGGTCAACGGCAAGACCGGCGAGTCGCAAAGCTGGCAGTACGAACAGGGGCTGCGCGGCTATCTGAACGAAATGCTGGCGCAAACCTCTCATTCCGAACCGCTGATCCCGCTGTTCGAAGGCGAGCAATATGCGGGCAGCGATTCGGAAGGTTTTGCCGAAGGCGAAGGCGCAGCCTGGGTCGTCGCCTGGACCGAAGACGGCCCGGTGGTGCGTGAATCGTATGTGAACCTGATCCCGACCTCGAACGGCGGTACGCACGAATCCGGCCTGCGCGAAGGCCTGTTCGGTGCGGTAAAGAGTTTCGTCGAGCTGCATTCGATGTTGCCGAAAGGCGTGAAGCTGCTG
>DATDLO010000067.1:0-3067 GCA_036519215.1 Oxalicibacterium sp. | reverse complement strand
CGTCGGATGCCGACAGCTTGTTCTCTGCCAGCATCTTGGCTGCGGCCGGCATCGCAACATCGCCGGCCTTCGCCGCCTCTTTAGACGCGATCTGCGTCGGTGCCGGTGCAGCGGTCGCAGCCGGCGCATCCGATACGGGATTGGGTGTCACGGCCGGCGTTGTCTTCGCCTCTGCCGCCGCAGGCTTGGCGTCGGTGTCGATCAATGCGATCACCTCGCCAGCCACTACGGTGCTGCCGTCTTCCTTGGCGATCTGTGTAATGACACCGGCATCGGGCGCCGGCAATTCCAGCACGACCTTGTCGGTTTCGATGTCGATCAGGTTCTCGTCGCGCGCAACAGCTTCGCCGACCTTTTTATGCCACTGCAGCAGCGTCGCCTCGGCGACGGATTCCGACAGCTGCGGGACTTTTACCTCAAGAATTGCCATATAACTCTCCGTTTCGGTTTGTTCATGCGGCGCTCCGGCATTCGGATGCGCCGCAGGGTCTTCATTTGGTCAGTACAAAACCTTTTAACTTGGCAAAAGCCGCTTCGATCAATGCCTTCTGTTGTGCAAAATGCTTGTCGTAATAACCGACAGCCGGCGATGCGCTGGCGGGGCGCCCTGCATACGCCAACTTCTGGCCGTCTTCCATATTTTCCAGAATGTTGTGCTGGATCTGGAACCATGCGCCCTGGTTCTGCGGCTCGTCCTGCGCCCAGACCAGTTCGTTTGCATTGGAAAACTTTTTCAGTTCGGCAGCGAATGCCTTGTGCGGGAACGGATACAGCTGCTCGATACGCACGATCGCCACGTCGTTCTGCGCGCGCTCTTTGCGAGCAGCAACCAGATCGTAGTAGACGCGTCCCGAGCAGGCGATGATGCGCTTGACCTTCTTCGCATCGATCTTGTCGTCGACTTCACCGATCACGGTCTGGAAGGAACCCTTGGCGAGATCCTCTAGCGGCGAACCGGCATCCTTGTTGCGCAACAGCGATTTCGGCGTCAGGATCACCAGCGGCTTGCGGAACAGACGGATCATCTGGCGGCGCAGCAGATGGAATATCTGCGCGGCCGTCGTCGGCTGCACGACCTGCATATTGTTGTCAGCACACAGTTGCAGGAAGCGTTCGGGACGTGCCGAAGAGTGCTCCGGCCCCTGTCCTTCATAACCGTGCGGCAGCATCATCACAAGACCGGAGATACGGCCCCATTTCACTTCGCCCGAGCTGATGAATTGGTCAATGACGACCTGTGCGCCGTTGGCGAAATCACCGAATTGCGCTTCCCAGATCGCCAGCGTGTTCGGATCGGCGGTCGAATAGCCATACTCGAACGCGAGTACCGCTTCTTCCGACAGCACGGAATCGATGACACGGAACCAGGCCTGCTGGTCGGAAACGTTCTGCAGCGGCACATAGGTGCCGGCATCCCATTTTTCGCGGTTCTGATCATGTAGCACCGAGTGACGATGGACGAAGGTGCCGCGTCCTGCATCCTGGCCGGTCAGGCGCACCGCATAGCCGGAACTGACCAGCGAGGCATAGGCCAGGTGTTCGCCCATGCCCCAATCCAGATCCATTTCGCCACGTCCCATCGCGGCACGGTCGGCCAGCACTTTTTCTACCAGCGGATGCACCTTGAAATTTTCCGGGATCGTCGTGATGCGCGTCGCCAGGCGTTTCAGTTCGGTGAGCGGAACGGCGGTATCTGCTGCATCGGTCCATTTCCTGTTCAGGAACGGCATCCAGTCGACCGCATACTTGCTCTTGAAATTGGAGATGACCGGATCGATCGTATGCTTGCCGGCATCCATCGCATCGCGATACTCCCGCATCAGTTGATCGCCCCGATCGGCATCGATGACGCCCTGCGTTGCCAGCTTGTCGGCATACAGCTTGCGCGTGCCGGTGTGCTGGGCGATCTTCTTGTACATCAGCGGCTGCGTCAGCGCCGGCGTATCCTGCTCGTTATGGCCCAGCTTGCGGAAGCAGATCAGGTCGATGACGATGTCCTTGCGGAATTCCTGGCGATAATCGAGTGCCAGCTGCGAGGCAAATACGACCGCTTCCGGATCGTCACCGTTCACGTGCAACACCGGCGCCTCGATCATCTTCGCAACGTCCGAGCAGTACAGCGTCGAACGCGAATCGCGCGGATCCGAAGTCGTGAAACCGATCTGGTTATTGATGATGATGTGTACGGTGCCGCCGGTGCCGTAACCGCGCGTCTGCGCAAGATTCAGGGTTTCCATCACCACGCCCTGGCCTGCGAAAGCGGCATCGCCGTGGATCAGCACCGGCAGCACCTGCTGCGCCGGATCGTTGCTGTTGTCGTTGTTGCCGCGGCGTTCGATGCGCGCGCGCACCGAACCTTCCACCACCGGATCGACGATTTCCAGATGGGATGGATTGAAGGCCAGCGACAGGTGCACCGGACCGCCCGGCGTGCTGACGTCGGACGAAAAGCCCTGATGATACTTGACGTCGCCGGACGGCAGATCGTCCGCATGACGCCCTTCGAATTCGGCAAAGAGTTCCTGCGGCGTCTTGCCGAGGATATTGACCAGCACATTCAGGCGACCGCGATGCGCCATGCCGATAACGATCTCCTGCACACCCTTCTCACCGCCGCGCTGGATAACCTCGTCGAGCGATGCAATGAAACTTTCGCCGCCTTCCAACGAAAACCGTTTCTGACCGACATATTTGGTGTGCAGATAGCGTTCCAGCCCTTCCGCCGCGGTCAGGCGTTCGAGGATGTGTTTTTTCTTTTCGGGCGGAAACGTCGGCGCGGAACGGATGGATTCCAGTTTTTCCTGCAGCCACAGCTTAGGCTTGGGATCGCTGATGTACATGAACTCCGGCCCGATCGACCGGCAGTACGTATCGCGCAGCGCATTTAACAGATCGCGCAGCGATGCGGTTTCCGTACCGAAGTACGTATTGCTGATGTTGAACACGATGTCCATGTCCGCATCGGTGAAGCCGTAGAAGGACGGCTCCAGTGCGGGAATCGTCGGACGCTCCTGCCGCTGCAGCGGATCGAGATTGGCCCAGTTGTTGCCGAGTACGCGATAGGCGG
>DATDLO010000066.1:0-12532 GCA_036519215.1 Oxalicibacterium sp. | reverse complement strand
ATCGTTCGGGCCAGACTTTCTCGCCGATCGAAAGCAGCCGCGTCAGCACGACGACGCAGAGCGATTTCTGGTCGGATCTGAAAACCGCGCTGGATGCAATCATCGGCGGTGGACGCGATGGCCGCAGCGTGGTTATCAGCCCGCAGTCCGGCGTGATCGTCGTGCGTGCGATGCCGGAAGAATTGCGCAACGTTTCGGCCTACCTGAAGGCGACGCAGCTGTCGGTCGATCGCCAGGTGATTCTGGAAGCGAAGATTCTGGAAGTCACGTTGAGCAACGGCTATCAGACTGGGATCAACTGGTCGGCGCTGCATGGCAATACGCGTATTTCGGGTGGCTTTGCCTCTGCCGGACAGGGAGCATCGATCACCAACCAGATCGGCAGTATTCCTTCCACCGGCCTGACCGACAATGCAGCGACAGGCAATGGCTTCTTCGGCCTTGCGCTGCAGGCGCGCAACTTTGCCGGCCTGATCTCGTTCCTCGAATCGCAGGGCGATGTGCATGTGCTGTCCAGTCCGCGCATCGCAACACTGAACAACCAGAAGGCCGTGCTGAAGGTCGGCACCGACGATTTCTTCGTCACCAACGTCAGCAACAATATCAACACATCGGTTTCCGGTGCGGCGACGACCTCGACGCCGAACGTGACGCTGCAGCCGTTTTTCTCCGGTGTGGTGCTGGACGTGACGCCGCAGATCGACGAAGAGGGCAACATCATTTTGCATATTCATCCATCGGTGACGGATGTGCAGACGGTGGAGCGTGTCATCGATCTCGGCACGCAAGGCAATGTGCAGAACGTCCTGAAGCTGCCGCTGGCAAGCAGCAGCACGTCCGAAACGGATAGCGTGGTGCGCGCGCAGGACGGCAACATCATCGCGCTCGGCGGCCTGATGCGTCAGCGCACCGTCAGCGGCCGTGATCAGATACCAGTGGCCGGCGATGTGCCGCTGCTGGGCAACTTCGTCAAGAACACCAATCAGGTGACGGAGAAACGTGAGCTCGTCATCCTGCTGAAACCGACGGTGATCCAGAACGAAGGCAGCTGGGCGCAGGACGTCCTCGATTCGCAGAAACGGTTGCAGTCGATGGCGCCGAGAAGCAAGCCCTGGGAATGATCTCGCATGTATGAGCAGCACTTCGGCCTGAAGGAACTTCCGTTCGGCATTACGCCGGATACCGGTTTCTTCTTTGCCTGCCCGACATACCAGCAGGCGCTGAATACGCTGCTGATCGCTGCGCACAGCGGCGAGGGCTTCATCAAGATCACCGGCGAGGTCGGCACCGGCAAGACGCTGCTGTGCCGCAAGTTCCTGTCATCGCTGGATGATGGATTCGTCACCGCCTACATTCCGAATCCTTATCTGGAACCGCGCAGCCTGATGCTGGCGCTGGCTGATGAACTGGGGCTCGCATTGGCGAAGGACGTCGACCAACATCAGTTGCTGAAGGCAATCAATCACCATCTGCTGACACTGACGCGCGATGGCAAGCGTGTCCTGTTGTGCCTGGACGAAGCGCAGGCAATGCCGCTGGAAAGTCTGGAAGCCCTGCGTTTGCTGACCAATCTGGAAACGGAAAAACGCAAGCTGCTGCAGATCGTGCTGTTCGGACAACCGGAACTGGATGCGAAGTTGAAACAACAGGCCATACGCCAACTGGCGCAGCGCATCACCTTCCACTATCGCCTGCAGGCGCTGTCGCGCGATGACCTGGATTTCTATGTGACGCACCGGCTGCAGGTCGCCGGTTATGCCGGCGGACGCCTGTTCGCCACCGATGCCATTCGTGCGTTGCATGCGGCCAGCGGCGGCATTCCGCGGCTGGCCAACATTCTTGCCCACAAGGCCATGATGCTTGCCTACGGAGGAGGACTGCACGTATTGAAGGCGCGCCATATCCGCGCAGCGGCAGCCGACACCGAAGCGTCGCGTCGCGTGGCGCAGCCATGGTTGTCCTGGTTGACAGGCGTTTCCTTGCTGATGATCGTATCCGGCGCAGCCTGGAGCTATTTGCGATGAGCGTTATCAACAAGATGCTGCAGGAGCTGGAACAGCGCCACGCAGAAGAATCCGGTGCACGCGTTCTGCCGGGGCAATTGAAAGCGGCACCGCAGGTGCGTAGCCGGCATGCCGGCTGGCTGGCCGCAGCCGTCCTGGCAGTTTTGCTGGCAGGCGTGCTTGCGTGGTTGTGGCTCAGGCCTGCTGCAGTGCCTGTTTCCGCGCCGGCAGTCGTATCCGCGAAGCCGGCCGATGCGCCACGGACGCCGACGCAACTGGCAGTGAAGATTGCATCTGCGATGCCGATGGAAGAACAACAGGCAGCCGGAATTCAGGAAGCGGCCGTGGCAGAGGAAGCGCCAGCGCTTCCAACTGAGGATGTGCAGCAAGCAAAAGTGGAAAAGACGGAAAGCAAACCGATAGACAGAGCTGAACCGGTTGCAGTGTCTGCCGCTTCAGTAGTGCCTCAAGAAACAGTCGGTACAGCGGCTGCCAAAGTTGTGGAGAAGCCGGCACGACTTCAGCCCGTGCGCGCTGAAGCGGCGAAGTCCGCTGCGTCAACGCAGGTAACAGTGGCGAAACCTGTCGCACCGCAACCGGTTTCCACGCAACCGGCGGTGTCGGATACGCCAGTTGCACTGGACAAGCAGGTCCGGCGATTGACACCGCAGCAGCGTGCAGAAAACGATTATCGCCGTGCGGCAGCCATGGCGGAACGGGGGCGTGCGGCGGAAGCGACCGCATTGCTGGAGCACGTTCTGCAGGAAGTGCCGGTGCACATCGGCGCGCGTCAGACGTTGATCGCGCTGTTGCTGAGGGCAGGACAGCAGGACGAGGCGATGCGGTGCGCGAAGGAAGGACTGGACATCGATATGCGGCAGCCGGGACTGGCAATGATTCTGGCGCGCCTGCAGGTGGAAAAAGGTGCCCAACAGACGGCCATCGCCACGCTGCAGAACAGTTTGCCTCATGCGGCGGATCAGCCCGACTATCGTGCTTTCCTGGCTGCGCTGCTGCAGCGCGCAGGACGGCAGAAGGAAGCAGTCGAGCAATATCTGCTGGCCGTTCGTGCCGTGCCGCAGAACGGCATCTGGTGGATGGGGCTGGGAATTTCGTTGCAGGCGGATGGACGGATGGAAGAAGCGCGCCAGGCATTTTCCCGCTCGCGTGAAACCAGTTCGCTATCGCCCGAGTTGCGGGCTTTCGTGGAACAGAAGCTGAAGCAGCTGCATTAAGTGGTGGTCAACAGTATTAGCCGGTTGTCGCCTGCAGTGTTGCGACAGATGGCGTGCTTGCTTCCTGCGTCCACGCTTCCGGCGTCATGATGGCGAACAGGCCGTCGCGCCGCGTCTTGCGTGCGAGTTTCAACAGCGCCTTGTCTTTCGTGATCAGCACGTCCGCACGAATGTCGCGCGCCAGCTCCAGGAATTTCTGGTCGTCCTTGTCCTTGCAGAGAGGCAGCCTGACGGCTTCCTCCGCTTTTTCTTTCGTTTGCTGCGGTATTGGATGGCAATGGATCAGCGCATCGAATTCCGCCATCGTCGCAGTGCGCCTGTCGTCGTCGAGCTTCAGGTGCGGATAATGCAGCACCAGATGCCACTCTTTACGGCAATCCTCGCGCGTCACGGCTTCCAGCCGGCCGCTTTGCAATGCATCGAGCAGCATCGTCCAGCGCGAATCGCGGAAGACGAACAGGTCCAGACAGACATTGGTGTCGAGTACGACGCGCTTCGGTATCATTGGCGGTTTTGGTTTTTCGTTCGAAAGTAACATGCTCATCGTCTTATCGCCTGCCAAGTCCCTGGATTACGAAACGCCCGCCATCACGGAGACCAGCACCAAACCGGATTTCATCAAGCGTTCGGCGGAACTGGTCGACATTCTCAAGCAAATGCCGCCGGCCCGTATCGCCAGCCTGATGCGCATTTCCGATCCGCTTGCGGCGCTGAATGCGGAACGTTTCGCTGCGTGGTCCACCAGATTCACCGCGAAAAATGCAAAGCAGGCAATACTGGCTTTCAATGGCGATGTGTACGAGGGACTGAATGCCAGGGCGTTCAACGATCGGCAACTGCATTACGCGCAGTCGCACCTTCGCATTCTATCCGGACTGTACGGCCTGTTGCGTCCACTCGATCTGATGCAGCCTTATCGCCTTGAAATGGGAACCAGGCTGGCCAATGCCGCGGGCAAGGACCTGTATGCATTCTGGGGCGATACGGTGACCGAGACGTTGAACGCGCAGATCGCTGCGGTCAAGGCGCCGGCGCTGATCAACCTGGCGTCCGAGGAATATTTCAAATCGGTGCGACCGAAATTGCTGACGGTGCCGGTCATCACGCCAGTTTTCCTCGACTGGAAAGGCGGCGCATACAAGATCATTTCTTTCCATGCCAAACGTGCGCGCGGGCTGATGGCGCGTTATGCGACAGTCAAAGGAATTACCCAGCCGCAGGCGCTGCAATCCTTCGATGCGGAAGGCTATGCCTTCGACGCGGCAGCATCCGATGGACAGAAGTGGGTCTTCAAGAGACGGTTGGCTGCATGAGGTAACGCCATGGAATAACGGCGTCTGATACCGGCATCAATTTCGGATGAAATGCCGCAATGAAAAAGCCCCGCGACGCGGGGCTTTTTGTTGGCAAGGCAATCGAATCACCAGATCTGCCACCAGGGCTTTTCGATTGTCTTGCCGCCCTTGAAGTAGACGCTGTCCGGGAAGTTCAGGCGCAGCACGCGCTCTGTATCGTCGCGCAGTTGCGGCAGGTTCAGCGCTTCGTAGGACTTCATCATGATGAACAGCGCTTCCTCGGTCGCCGGCGTATTGGGATAGTCCCTCACTGCAGCCTGCGCACGATTGACGGCAGCCAGATAGGCGCCGCGCCGATAATAATAATCGGCGACGTGCACGTTGTACTGCGCCATGCCGTTGACCAGATAGGCGAGGCGGGCTTCGGCGTCCGGTGCGTATTTGCTGTTGGGAAAACGTTCGACCAGCAGCTTGAACGAATCGAATGCCTCGCGTGCCGCTTTCGGATCGCGCTCGGTCATGTCCTGGCGCGACAGGAAATCGAAGATGCTGGTGCGGTCGTTGAAGTTGATCAGGCCGCGCAGGTAATACATGTAATCGACGTTCGGATGATCCGGATGCAGCTTGATGAAGCGCTCGACGGCAGCCAGTGCCTGCGGCTGGTCGCCCTGGCGATAGTAAGCGTAGGCGATTTCCATCTGCGCCTGTTGCGCATAAGTACCGAACGGGTAGCGAGACTCCAGTTTTTCGAGGAGATCGATGGCCCTTTCATAGTTGAGCGCGTTCAGTTCGTCGCGGGCCTCCGAGTATAATCTTGAAGGCGACCAGTTCTTGGTTTCGTCGACCTGATCGAAACTGCTGCAGGCGGTAAGCAGCAGGGCTAGTACGAGAGGGATGATTTTTCGCATTTGGTTTTGCACGGATTTCGCGGCAGGCCGCTGGACAATGGATGATTATAGCCGATGGGATCGCCGGTGAACCCGATTGAAATGGATGTAAATGGCAGTGGGCTGCCCGATGGCGACTGGGACGGCAGCGACGATGCCGATGCTTCCGTCGCCGATATTTCCCCGATAGAACTGACGCTGACGCCGGACGATTGCGGCATCCGCTTGGACAAGGTGCTTTCCGCGCGCGTTCCGCAATATTCGCGCAGCCGCCTGCAGCAGTGGATAGAGGACGGCCACGTGCGTATAGACGGTCAGGTCGCCAAGCCGAAGATGACGCTGTATGGCGACGAAACGATCGTCATCGCGCCGCAACCCGCACCCGAAGAACTGGCCTACACGGCCGAAGCGATGGATTTGCAGATCGCTTACGAGGATGCCGCGATGCTCGTCATCGACAAGCCGGCCGGACTGGTCGTGCATCCTGCGGCCGGCAACTGGTCCGGCACATTGCTCAATGGCTTGCTGCATCATCTGCCCGCACTGGCTGGTGTGCCGCGTGCCGGCATCGTCCATCGTCTCGACAAGGACACCAGCGGCCTGATGGTGGTGGCGAAGACGCTGGTTGCGCAAACCGATCTGGTGCGCCAGTTGCAGGCGCGCACGGTCAAGCGCGAATATCTGGCGCTGGTGTGGGGCACGCCCAATCTGTCCGGCAGGATAGAGGCGGCGATCGCACGTCACCCGCGCGATCGCATCCGAATGGCAGTATCGAACAGCTTGCTTGCCAAGCCCGCGGCAACGCGTTTCGAACGACTTGCGACCGGCGCACTCGATGGTCGTCCCGTCAGCCTGGTGCGATGCCAGCTGGAAACCGGGCGTACTCACCAGATTCGCGTGCACATGCAGTCGATCGGTTTTCCGCTGGTCGGCGATGCGCTGTATGGCAAGCAGCATCTGGCATCGGTATTTCCGCGCCAGGCCTTGCATGCGCAACGTCTCGGCCTGATCCATCCCGATTCCCGTACTGCGTGCGAATGGACATCCGCCTTGCCGCAGGATTTTGCTGCTCTGCTGGAGCGCGCCGGCATTTCCAACGTCACGTAATGCATCCGCTGCCATGACGTCCATCGCACCCATCGTGCCCGACTGGTCGATTTCTGCCGACATCGTCGGTGCGCTGATGACCGTTCGCAGCGGCGGCGTCAGCAGTGGTCCTTATGGCGATATTTCCGGCAAGCGCGGGCTGAATCTCGGATTGCATGTCGGCGACAGTCCGCACAATGTGATGGCGAATCGCTCGTTGCTACTCGATGATGTCCCGTCGGAACCGGCATGGCTGACGCAAGTGCACGGCACCGATGTGGTCGACGCAGCCCACGTCGCCAATGCGTCGCAAGCCGATGCCAGTATCGCCACGCAGCGCGGTACGGTGTGCGCGATTATGACGGCGGATTGCCTGCCGGTACTACTGGCCGATACCTGCGGCCGCGCTGTCGGTGCCGCGCATGCAGGATGGCGCGGCCTGGCCGGCGGTGTGCTGGAGCATACGGTGGAACGCATGCGCAAGGCGGGCGGCGAGGAATTGCATGCCTGGCTGGGACCGGCGATCGGTCCGGAACAGTTCGAAGTCGGCGAAGACGTGCTGCAGGCTTTCACGGCAAAGAATGCGGCAGCGATCGATGCATTTCGTCCGATCGTGGGGCGCAGCGGCAAATATCTGGCCGACATCTATCAATTGGCCCGGCAGATCCTGGCGGGGCAGGGCGTGATGCATGTGACCGGCGGCGATTTTTGCACGGTGACCGATGCCGAGCGTTTTTACTCTTATCGCCGCGACGGTTTCACCGGCCGCATGGCGGCGCTGATCTGGCTGCGCTAGCGTTCGGTTTCCGTCTGCTGCTGCGATTGCTGCGTTTCTTCCTGCTCGGTCACATCTTTCCTGCTGTTTTCCTGTTGCAACGCTTTCATTTGCCGTTTGCGTTTGCGTCGTGCACCGCCTGTCAGATAGACAAGTATCGATACCGGCAATAATCCGTACAACAGAAAAGTCATGATGGCGGCGACTGCCGATGTCTCGGTAATTGCCATCATGAAAGCGACATAAATCCAGGCGATGGCGACAATATGCATGCGAAATGCCGGAGTGGAGACGATTGAAGGATGCGTCACCATACGCGATGGCAGCCGTGATGGAAAGGGCAACAATGTCATCCTTCGCATATAAAAGGAATGTGGGTGATACGACAAGCATTGCGTAAACCCTTGTTTTTCCGCACTATAATGGCCTCCCTTAGTGAACCTCGTTCGCTTTCCCCGTTCATTCAAGTCTGCACCACGATTACGGTGCAGCAAGCTGGAAATCCTGATGACGAGTGCAAAGAAAATCCCCGAACGTTTGATCAAGAAGTACCCGAACCGCCGCCTGTACGATACGCAAACCAGCTCCTACATCACGCTGTCCGACGTCAAGCAGCTGGTACGCGACAACGAAGCCTTCACGGTGAGCGATGCCAAGACCGGTGAAGACCTGACGCGCAGCATCCTGCTGCAGATCATCCTGGAAGAAGAGGCAAGCAGTACGCCGATGTTCTCGGTTCCGGCGCTGTCGGAAATCATCCGCTACTACGGTCACGAGATGCAGGGCATGATGAGCGCGTATCTGGAAAAGAACATCCAGGCCTTCATCGACATCCAGAACCGGCTTAACGAAAGCTCGAAGGAACTGGGCGACGACAAGCCGCTCAATCCCGAAATCTGGTCCCAGTTCATGAACGTGCAGGGACCGATGATGCAGGGCATGATGAGCAACTACATCGAGCAGAGCAAGAACCTGTTCGTGCAGATGCAGGAACAGATGCAGACGCAATCGCAGAACATGTTCGGCGGTTTTGCCTTCAGCGCAACAGCTGAACAAAGTGGCAAATAAGCGGCGGAAAACCACTGGCAAGTCAGCGGTAAATCAATGATAAATCATTGATAAGCAAGCGAAGCCTCCGGCGAGGCATCGTTCTGCAGGTTGGCACAGGTCTGCGGCCGGCCGAACGGGTACAATAGCGGATTCGTTTCCATCCCCGGGTTTTTGCCCGTTTTTGTTCCCGTTTCCGCCAGTTTCTCCATGACCAACGCAACCCAGACCACACCCAAAATCGGCTTCGTTTCGCTCGGATGCCCGAAGGCGCTGGTTGATTCCGAACAGATCCTGACGCAACTGCGCGCCGAAGGCTACGACACCGCCAAATCCTACGACGGCGCCGATCTGGTCATCGTCAATACCTGCGGCTTCATCGATGCCGCTGTGCAGGAATCGCTGGACGCGATCGGCGAAGCGCTGAACGAAAACGGCAAGGTCATCGTGACCGGTTGCCTCGGTGCGAAGAAGGATGCCGATGGCGACGACATCATCACCAAGGTGCATCCGAAGGTGCTGGCCGTCACCGGCCCGCACGCGCTGGGCGAGGTGATGGATGCCGTGCACACGCACATGCCCAAGCCGCATGCGCCGTTCATCGATCTGCTGCCGCCGCAGGGCGTGAAGCTGACGCCGAAACATTTTGCCTACCTGAAGATTTCCGAAGGCTGCAACCATCGCTGCAGCTTCTGCATCATTCCGTCGATGCGCGGCGATCTCGTTTCACGCCCGGTGGCCGACGTGATGCTGGAAGCGGAGAACCTGTTCAAGTCCGGCGTCAAGGAGTTGCTGGTGATTTCGCAGGACACCAGCGCCTACGGCGTCGACGTGAAATTCCGTACCGGCTTCTGGAACGGCCGTCCGGTCAGGACGCACATGACGCAACTGGCCGAAGCACTGGGCGAGCTGGCCGCGCAATACGGCGCGTGGATTCGCCTGCATTACGTCTATCCGTATCCGCACGTCGATCAGGTGATGCCGCTGATGGCTGAAGGAAAAATTCTGCCGTATCTGGATGTGCCGCTGCAGCATGCGCATCCGGATGTGCTGAAGCGGATGAAGCGTCCGGCCAGCGGCGAGAAGAATATCGAACGCATCCAGGCCTGGCGTGCGATGTGTCCCGATATTACGATCCGCTCGACTTTCATCGCCGGCTTCCCCGGCGAGACCGAAGCCGAATTCGAATACCTGCTGGATTTCCTGAAAGAGGCGGAAATCGATCGCCTCGGCTGCTTTGCCTATTCGCCGGTCGAAGGTGCCACGGCTAACGATCTGCCGAACGCGGTGCCGGAAGAAGTACGCGAAGAGCGCCGCGGTCGCGTGATGCTGCTGCAGGAAGAAATCTCGAAGAAGCGCTTGCAGGCCAAGGTCGGCAAGACAATGCGCGTGCTGATCGACGAAGTCGAGCGCACTGGCGGCGCAGTCGGTCGTACAGCAGCCGATGCGCCGGAAATCGATGGCGTTGTCTATGTGAAGGCACCGTATGAACCGCATCGCCGGCTGCAGGTCGGAGAATTCGTCGATGTGCGGATCACGGCGGCCGATGCGCACGATCTGTGGGCAGAAGCATGACGGCCATGCGTCGCATCGCCGCTATTGTTTCGCTGTTGTTGGCAGCGGGTGCGCACGCTGCCGATGTATCGACACCGGTATCGACGCCTGTTCCGGCATCTGCACCGCTGCAGTCGGCTGAACCGCCGCCGCAGTTGTTCAGCAAGCCGATGGTGTTTCGCGGCACGCTGGGCGACAAGCAGGTACAGTTGAGCATCCGTCCGAAAAATCCGGCCGATGAAGGACTGGAAGGCGAGTATTTCGTTTTCGGCAGCTCGCAGAACGTGCTGCTGGCCGGCGATGGCGAAGGCGACGCGTTGCTGCTCGAAGAGTCCGAAAACGGCAAGGATATTTCCGGCCAGTGGGACGGCAAGCTGGAAGGCGATACGCTGAGCGGCAACTGGACTTCTGCCGATTTCAGCGTCACGCGGCCATTCGTGCTGAAAGTCCTGTCGACCAGCGCGCCGGTTCCTGCGAAAAAGGCGACCGGCACACGATAAACCGGAACGAACCATGGAGGCATCTGTGTCCGACGATCGTCCATCATTCCAGACTACGTTGCTGCATCACGATTACCAGGCGCCGGACGGTTTCGGCGCTTTTCCCCAAGCCATTCATCATGCGTCGACGGTGCTGTTCGACAGTGTTACCGCGATGCGTGCGCGCAACTGGCAGAACAAGTCCGGCTATACCTACGGCCTGCATGGCACGCCCACCACGTTCACGCTGGAAGCGCGGCTGGCCGCTATCGAAAACGGCAGGCATTGCCGCCTCGCTCCGAGCGGACTGGCGGCGATCGCAATGGTCAACTTCGCATTGCTGAAGACGGGCGACGATGTGCTGCTGCCCGACAACGTCTACGGTCCCAGCCGCGAACTCGGCAACTGGCTGACACAGGATTACGGCATCACGGCGCGTTACTACGATCCGCTGATCGGCGATGGCATCGGCAAATTGATTCGCCCGAATACGCGTCTGGTCTGGACGGAGGCGCCCGGTTCGGTGTCGATGGAAGTGCCGGATCTGCGCGCCATTTGCGCGGCGGCACATGCGAAGAACGTACCGGTTGCACTCGACAATACCTGGTCGGCCGGCATTGCCTTGCCCGCCTTCGAACTGGGTGCCGATATCGTCATGCAGGCGCTGACCAAATATCAGTCCGGCGGTTCGGACGTGCTGATGGGCGCTGTCATCACGAACAACGACGAATTGAACGGCAAGCTGGAAACCGCACACATGCGGCTGGGCTTCGGTGTCGGTGCCGACGACTGTTATCTGGTATTGCGCAACCTGCCGACGCTGAAGCTGCGCTTTGAAGCGCACGATGCCGCCGCGCGTGAAGTCGCTGCATGGCTGAAGCAACGGCCGGAGATCGCTACCGTGCTGCATCCGGCATTGCCTGGTTGTCCGGGACACGAACTGTGGAAGCGCGATTTCAGCGGCGCCGGCGGTTTGTTCTCGGTATTGTTCGATCCGCGTTATACGGAAGAGCAGACCGATCGCTTCGTCGATGCGTTGAAGCTGTTCGGCATCGGTTTCAGCTGGGGTGGTGCGCACAGTCTGTGCGTGCCGTACCGAATGAAATCCATGCGCGAGAGTTGGTCGCATCGCGGGCAACTGGTGCGCTTCAACATCGGCCTCGAAGACACGCGTGACCTGATCGCGGATATCGAACAGGCGTTGGGCCAGTTGTAGGACAGCTGCAGAATAGCGTGCAGTTAAAAAAAGCATCCATTGTGGATGCTTTTTTTATCGTCGAATCGCTGCTACGGCATCGGCTTGTTGTCATTCAGGTCGACGATGCCCTTGATCAGCCGATACAGTTTCCACAACCACGCCAGCGCCCAGACCAGGAAGGCGGCAGGAATGCCGACCACGGTCAGGAACAAGATGCAGCCCAGCGTCATCCATACCAGATACCACCAGAACGAGCGAATCTGCCAGCCGTGATGGCTGTAGACGAAGGTATCCGCCGCATCGTCGCGCTTGACGTAGTTGATGATCAGCGGGATGAAGGAAAACATGCCGAGCGAAAAGAGCAGGCTGGCGCCATGCGCGATGTACAGCCACCATGCGAGGCTCTTGGCCGATTGCAGGCGCGAATCGAGGACGAGTTGGTTCATGCCGCGTCTCCTTGTCTGATGTCGTCGGGAAGATGTCGTCATTCTAACCAACAGTCGGCAACAGTTCGATATCGATATCCTTCAATCGTGCATGAGTTGTGCACGCGTCGCACATGAAAAAAGCCCGGATCTTGTCCGGGCTTTTCTGATCGGGTATTCCCCGAGCGTTCCTGTTTAGTGAACGACCATCTGCGTGAACGGCGAGACGTATGCCTGCAAGGTAACCAGCAGACCGACCAGTACTGCCAGCGCAATCGAGTGGAAGAACACGTAGCGCAGAATATCGCCTTCGTGGCCGTACCATCTCGTGGCCGTGGAAGCGACGACGATCGACTGCGCGTCGATCATCTTGCCCATGACGCCGCCGGAGCTGTTGGCCGCAGCCATCAGCACCGGACTGATGCCGAGCTGCTCGGCGGTGACGCGCTGCAGGCCGCCGAACAGCACGTTCGAGGACGTGTCGGAGCCGGTGAGCGTAACGCCCAGCCAGCCGATGTAGGTGCCGAACAGCGGATAGAGCCAACCGG
>DATDLO010000065.1:0-4687 GCA_036519215.1 Oxalicibacterium sp. | reverse complement strand
GGGAACGGCATGTCGTTGTTGATCTTCATGCCACGCTGCACCATATCCTGACGGGTCTGGTCCATCAGACGATCGACTTCCTGATCGACCAGCGCCTTCGGCACGTCCAGTTCACTGTTCTTGATCAGCGCATCCATCACGCTGTCCTTGACGCGTGCCTTGATGCGGTTGCCGACTTCGCGCTGCAGGTTGCTCTTGATGTCTTCACGCATCTTGCCCAGATCGCCATCAGGAACGCCCAGCGACTTGGCAAACTCCGTGTCGACTTCCGGCATGTGCGCCCATTCGATCTGCTTCAGTGTCACTTTGAATTCTGCAGTTTTACCGGCAACGTCGGCACCGTGATAGTCGGCCGGGAACGACAACGGGAAAGTACGCGATTCACCAACCTTCAGGCCCAGCGTGCCGTTTTCGAATTCAGCCAGCATGCGGCCTTCACCCAGCACGAAAGCGTAGTCGTCTGCCTTGCCGCCCTGGAATTCAACACCGTCGATGGTGCCGACGAAATCGATGGTGACGCGATCACCGTTCTTTGCGGTCAGATCGGAGCCGCCGTCGCCGTGCGCGCTCTGCTCGCCCTTGACGTGGTAATGGACGCGCTGCTTGCGCAGGATATCGATCGTCTTGTCGATTTCACCTTCGCTGACGTCGGTTGTAACCTTCTCGACTTCAGCCTGCGCCAGATCGCCGATTTTCACTTCCGGATAGACCTCGAAGGTCGCATCGAATGCGATCGTGCCTTCAGCGGCAGCTTCGGTCTTCGGTTCGATTTTCGGGAAACCGGCAACACGCAGATTGTTCTCGCTGGTCGCTTCGCTGAATGCGCGGCCGACCTTGTCGTTCAGCACTTCATTTTCGATCTGATAGCCGTATTGCTGCGCAACCATCTTCATCGGCACCTTGCCCGGACGGAAGCCCGGCGCCTTGGCCGTGCGCGCACGCACTTTCAGGCGCTTTTCCACTTCGGCCTGTACGTCAGCGACTTGCACGTTGATGGTGATACGGCGTTCGAGTTTTTCGAGGGTTTCGACTGCAGTTGCCATGTGAATCGTCCAAAAAATTAAGAATACTTTCGTGGTGCGAGGAGGGGGACTCGAACCCCCACACCATTGCTGGCGTCAGGACCTAAACCTGGTGCGTCTACCAATTTCGCCATCCTCGCGGGATCGGTGCGCCGGCAAAAAAGCAAAGGGCGACCACGAAGTGAATGCGTGTCGCCCTGCGCTGCCATGATGCCGGCTTTTCAACTTCAACCCGGAATTTTACTGGATTTTAACCTCGCTGCGCTGATTTTTGACACTTTGCCATGCCGGGCCCATGCCATTCCGGCGGCAGGCCCAGCTTTTTCCTTTACCATGCACTCTGGCAATCCTTGCTACCGCTCACATGCCCGTCGACCACTACGAAAATTTCCCTGTTGCTTCACTGCTGCTGCCTGCCCGGCTGCGACCGGCGGTAGAAACCATCTATGCATTCGCTCGCAGCGCGGACGATCTGGCCGACGAAGGCGATGCGACACCGGACCAGCGGCTCGCCGACTTGAGCGCCTATGAAATGGAGCTGGACCGGATCGCCTCCGGCCAGCCGACAACCATCCCGCTGTTCCAGCCGCTGGCACGCATCATCCGCGAACACGCGCTTCCACTGCAGCCGTTCCGCGACCTGCTATCGGCGTTCAAACAGGACGTCGTCATCCAGCGTTACGAAACCTTCGACGCCCTGCTCGACTATTGCCGCCGATCCGCCAATCCGGTCGGCATCCTGATGCTGCATTTGTACGATGCCGCGACCGAACCCAATCTGCGTGATTCGGATGCTATCTGCTCGGCGCTGCAATTGATCAATTTCTGGCAGGACGTGGCCATCGATCTGGAAAAACAGCGCGTTTATCTGCCGCAGGAAGACCTGCTTCGGTTTGGCGTATCCGAACGCGACATGTCCGAACGACGCACCCACGATGCCTGGCGTGCGCTGATGTGGTTCGAAGTCGCACGTGCGCGCACCATGCTGCTTTCCGGCGCGCCACTGGCGCTGCGCTTGCCCGGCCGCATCGGCTGGGAATTGCGCATGGTGGTACAAGGCGGTTTGCGTGTTCTGGAAAAAATCGAAGCCGTCGATTTCGACGTCCATCGCCGCCGCCCGAAACTGGACAGCAGCGACTGGCCGCGCATTCTCTGGCGCACATTGCGCATGCGTACTTCCCTGCGCACATCATCTTGATTTGTCGCCGTTGCCCGAGTCGGCTAGCATAGCGGCTTGATTCAGCGCAAATTCAGCGCAAAGCGCCCACACCCATGTCCCCCGACGAATACTGCCAGCAAAAAGCCGCGCAAAGCGGATCGAGTTTCTACTACAGCTTCCTGTTCCTGCCACCGGACCGGCGCCGCGCCATCACCGCGCTGTATGCGTTCTGCCGTGAAGTGGACGATACCGTCGATGAATGCACGGACGCCGGCGTGGCCCGCATCAAGCTCGCATGGTGGCGTACCGAAATTGCCGCACTGATGGCCGGCAACGCGACGCATCCCGTCATGCAGGCATTGCAGCCGCACCTCGAACGCTATGCGATCGACGGCGACAAGCTGATCGCCATCGTCGACGGCATGGAAATGGATCTGGACCAGACGCGCTATCTGGATTTCGCCGGCTTGCAGAAATACTGCTGGCACGTGGCCGGCGTGGTCGGCATCCTGTCGGCCAACATCTTCGGCGCCACCAATCCGCAGACGCTGCAGTACGCGGAAAAACTCGGCCTCGCTTTCCAGTTGACCAACATCATCCGCGACGTCGGCGAAGATGCGCGCAAGGGCCGCATCTATCTGCCTGTCAGCGAACTGCAGCAGTTCAACGTCACCGCCGCCGACATCCTGCATGCGCGGCACAACGAACGTTTCGAACAATTGATGCAGTTCCAGGCCGAACGCGCTCAGCGCCTGTACGACGAAGCCTTCGCGTTACTGCCGAAGGAAGATCGCCGCGCGCAACGTCCGGGCCTCATCATGGCCGCCATCTACCGCGCATTGCTCGGCGAAGTCGAACGTGACGGTTTCCATGTGCTGAACCAGCGCATCTCGTTGACGCCGCTGCGCAAGCTGTGGCTGGCCTGGACCACTTATGTGCGCGGCTGACGCGCAGCTTTTCTTTTCCCTCGCATGACCGCCTCCGTCGCCGTCATCGGCGCCGGCTGGGCCGGCTGCGCAGCGGCTGTTGAACTAGCAGCAGCCGGTTGCAAGGTCACGCTGTTCGAAGCAGCGCGGGCGCTGGGCGGCCGCGCACGCGCCGTCGAGCTTGACGGCAGAAAACTGGACAACGGCCAGCACATCCTGCTTGGTGCCTACACCGAAACCTTGCGCCTGCTCAAGATGGTCGACGTCGATCCCGATAAGGCCTTGCTGCGCCTGCCGCTGCAGATGCGCTATCCGTCGGGCTGCGACGGCATGGACTTCGTCGCGCCGCGTTTGCCGGCGCCATTGCATCTGCTCGTGGCGTTACTACGTGCGCAGGGACTGACGCGCGACGACAAGATGGCGCTCGCACGTTTTTCGACGACGGCGCGCTGGATGGATTGGCAATTGAACGACGACTGCAGCGTGACGACACTGCTGCAACGCTACGACCAGACCGAACGCCTGATCCGGCTGATGTGGCAACCGCTATGCATCGCCGCGTTGAACACGCCGCCGGAGCGCGCCTCCGCGCAGGTTTTCCTGAATGTGCTGCGTGACAGCCTGGGCGCACGACGTGCGGCATCCGACATGCTGATTCCCAAAACCGATCTGAGCACGCTGTTTCCCCAGCATGCCGCCGGCTTCATCGAAAAACATGGCGGAGAAATCCGGACAGGCGCGGCCGTTCAAGGCATGTGCAAGTTAGAAAAAGGATGGATGCTGGCGACGGCAGGCAATGATGAAGCGCACTTCGATGCGGCGGTAATCGCCACGCATGCCGTGCAGACCGCAAGTTTGCTGGCCGAAGCAACCGGCCACTCGTCTTTCCCGGACTTTGCCTACGAACCGATCAGCACCTGCTATCTGCAATATCCAGCCGGTACGCAGCTGGCGCAACCGTTCTTTGCCCTGCTCGACGATCCACTCCACAATCGGCCGGGACAATTCGTCTTCGACCGCGGCCAACTCGACGCACAACAGGACGGGCTGTTCGCCGTCGTCATCAGTACTTCGACCGCCGCAATCGCGGATGGGCATACCGCTCTGGCACAAGCCGTCGCCACGCAGCTTGCCGTCGCCTTCGAACGGCCGGAACTCGCGCATCCGGAATGGACACGCGTCATCACCGAAAAGCGCGCCACCTATTCCTGCACGCCAGCGCTGGAACGTCCTGTCGAGTCAACGGAATTTCCCGACCTGACGATTGCCGGCGACTATCTGGCCGGCGATTATCCGGCGACACTGGAATCCGCCGTACGCAGCGGCGTCAAGGCGGCGCGACTGCTACAGGAATATCTGGCAGAAAACTAGCGGCACACTCGCCGCAAGTGCCCTCACTCCAGTTCGCGCACGCGGTTCATCGCTTCGTCGATGCGTTCGACGCCAATCACCTTCAAGCCTTCGATCTTCTGCTTGGGTGCGTTCGCCTTCGGAATCAGCGCCATCGAAAAACCGAGCTTGGCCGCTTCGCGCAACCTCTCCTGCCCGCGTGGCGCAGGCCGGATTTCGCCAGCCAGGCC
>DATDLO010000064.1:0-5016 GCA_036519215.1 Oxalicibacterium sp. | reverse complement strand
CTTCTGCCGGCGCGTTGTCGCGTAGCAGCTGGGCCAGTTCGCTTTCCGCCTTATGCGTGATGCCGACGATTTTCTTGATCAGTTGTCCGGTGATGTCCTGGAAATCCTGCGCCATCATGATGTCCAGCAGGCGGGCCTTCTCCGCTTCGGTGGCTTCGGCGACCTTGGCGGAGAAACTACGCGAATCGTTCGCCAGCGTCTTGAATTCGTCGACACTGAGCTTGCCTTCGAACAGTTGCGCCCAGCGTGCGTCCATTTCCTTCGCGCGCTTGGAAAGTGCATCCTGTTCCGGCATGCCGATGTCGATCGCGTTCAGCACCTTGTTGGCTGCCTGTTCGGTCAGCGTGGCGACATATTCGAGACGGCCTTGCGCATCGGTGATTTCGGTGGCGACGTCGGACAGCGAGCGGTCGTAGCCGAGTTCGCGCAACGAGTCGTGCAGCAGGCGGACGATGCCACCCAGGCGTTCGTACATCGGTTTGTCGCTGAAATCTTCTGGGGGCACTGCTGCGGCAGCGGGTGCCGCCGGCGCGGCAGATGTCGTTTCGAGAGAGCTTGCGAGAACGGCAGGTTCTGTTGCGGTGGGAGCGGGGGAACCCGTGCGTTGCGAGGAAATCTCGTCGAACAATGCTTCCAAATCGTCTTCTGCTTCGCCGCTCATGAACTTACCCTTCCTGTCGATGGAAATTTCCGGCCGATCGCGAAAGCACCCGCATGGTTGCCGGGCGATGATCGACTATACCTTCCGCCGGAGAGAGGCGGGGCCAGCCGCCCCGCGTTTTATCTAGTTGATTCAGGGCAATAATAACCAGATTTGAGAGGGACGCATAGCGAATCGATGCAAGTTGGCGACGGCAGACAACAGTTGTGAATTTTCGTGAAATATTCTCGAAAACACTTGTGATCAGACGATAAGTAAAATCGTGATCCGGTTGATAATGTCGCGCCTCATACGACCGTTTGACGCCCATTTTCCTCACGCATACACTGCTGCTTCTTTTCCGACCGCAATCTTTTGTGCAATTCGCCAGCCTGCTTGACGAATTGTTCATATTTCTCCAGACAAGGATCGTGCAGTTTCTGCTGCGCGTACCCCATGACGATTCCGACCATTTCACCGATCCATGACGATGCCCTGGCGCGTGCGTTGACTGCCGCCATCGACAACAAAACCAAACCGCCCGGCAGCCTGGGCATGCTGGAAAGCATGGCGCAGCGGATCGGCCTGATCCAGCGCACGACGCAACCGCGCATCGCGGAACCGGCATTGATCGTGTTTGCCGGCGATCATGGCGTGACGGAAGAGGGTATCTCGGCCTATCCGCAAAGCGTGACCTGGCAGATGGTCGAGAATTTCCTGGCTGGCGGCGCGGCCATCAATGTGTTCGCCCGCCAGAATGGCTGTGCGCTGCATATCGTCGATGCCGGCGTCAATTACGATTTCGGCGTACGCACCGGCCTTCTGGACCGTAAGATCGCACCTGGCACGCGCAATTTCGCGCGGGAAGCGGCGATGACGCCTCAGCAATGCGCACAGGCGATGGAACGCGGTGCAGAACTGGCGGAGAGCCTGGTTGGCAACGTATTGGGTTTTGGCGAGATGGGCATCGGCAATACGACATCGGCTGCTGCCATCATGCATGCATTGACGCAACTGCCGGCGGCGGATTGCGTGGGTGCCGGTACCGGCCTGCCGGCAGCCGGTGTGCTGCACAAGCAGCAGGTCGTGCAACAGGCTGTGGCGCGCCATGCCGTTACTGCGCCGCTGGATGTGCTGGCAACCTTTGGCGGATTCGAGATCGCGATGATGGTCGGCGCGATGCTGGAAGGAGCGGCGCAGCGCAAGGTGTTGCTGATCGACGGTTTCATCGTCACCAGTGCCTTGCTGGTGGCAGCAAAACTGCAGCCGGCTATCCTCGATTACTGCATGTTTGCGCATTGCTCGGACGAACACGGGCATCGTCGCCTGCTGGAACTGCTCGATGCGCAACCCGTTCTGCAGATGGGCTTGCGGCTGGGAGAGGGAACCGGCAGCGTGCTGGCCTTGCCGATGCTGCAGGCGGCAGTCAACTTCCTCTGCGAGATGGCGACTTTCGATTCGGCAGGCGTCAGCGGACACGTTGGCGGGCAGGCAGCATGAGCGAGGAATATTTTCCGAAGAACGAAAACGGCTTCGGCCAGCGCTGCATGCACCAGTTGCGTTTGTTCTTCATCGCGTTGCAATTCTTCACGCGCATTCCCGTACCGCGCAGCGTCGGTTTCGACCCGCAGTGGCTGCAGCAGGCCTTGCGCTACTTTCCGGCAGTCGGCATCGTGGTGGCGCTGGTTACTTCGCTGGTCTACATCGTTGCCACGCTGTTGTGGCCGCAAACAATTGCCGTATTGCTGTCGATGATCGCCGGCATCTATCTGACCGGCGCCTTTCACGAAGACGGGTTTGCCGATACCTGCGATGGTTTCGGCGGCGGTACGTCGGCCGAACGTGTGCTGGAAATCATGAAGGATTCGCGCATCGGCGCCTACGGTGCGATCGGCATCATGCTGATGCTGGCATTGAAGGCGGCGACGCTGGTCAGCCTGCCGCCGCCGACGGTGGTGGCGGTGTTGCTGATCGGCCACCCGTTGTCGCGCTGGATGGCTTCTGCACTGGTATGGCAGATGGAATACGCGAAGATGAACGGCAAGGCGAAACCAATCGCCGAACAAATGTCTAATGCTGAATTCGGCATCGCGACAGCTATCGTGCTGTTGCCGATCGCGGCGATTGGCTGTTTGACAAGCTGGATCGCATGGGAAGGCATCGTCGTCGGCGTCGTGCTGGCCGCGGTGGCATCATACCGGCTGGCACGGCTGTTCGATCGTCGCATCGTCGGCTACACCGGCGATTGCCTGGGTGCCGTACAGCAGGCTGCAGAAGTCGCGTTCTATCTCGGAGTCCTGACCGCCACCGTCTACTGAGGTTTGCCATGCATCTTTACCTCGTTCGTCATCCCAGACCGTCCGTCGCAGCCAATACCTGTTATGGCCGCACCGATCTGATGGTGGAAGAGGAAGAGCTGGCGTCGGCGCGTGCTTCGTTGCTGCCGGTCCTGCCGAAAAATGCGCAACTGTTTTCCAGCCCCCTGCAGCGCTGTACCGGTCTGGCTGACGCGCTGGCAAGCGAACTGGGATGCCCGCAACCGCGCTATGACGATCGCCTGGCCGAAATGCATTTCGGCGAATGGGAAATGCGTTTGTGGGACGATATTGCGCGTGACGATATCGATGCCTGGACGCGCGACATGGCCGGTTATCGGCCTGGCGGCGGCGAGAGCGTGCTGGAAGTGGCGCAACGTGTGCGCGATTTTCGCGATGAATTGTCGACGATGATGCTTGAACACGCGATCGTCGTCTGTCATGCCGGCATCATTCGTCTATTGGCTGCCTGCGAACATGGTTTGTCGGTGCCGGAAATGGCGCTGTATGCGGCGCAGAAGCCGCACCGGATCCGCTACGGAGAATTGCTGGTCGTCGATTGTTGAACGTTACAGATCGACACGCATGCGCTTGACCTGTGCAACCAACAGATGCATCACACGGGCAGCAGCCTGCACCGCCACCACATCGCGTCCCCACGGCTTGCGCTGGTCAGGCAGGATGCGCAGCCAGCCGAAGGTCTTCGCCGCCCTGATCACCTGACGGCGCACTTCGTCGTCATCCTTGCGCAGATGCCGCAGCATGATGTCCGCCATGCGTTGCGGATCCATCTTCACGATATAAGCCGTCGAATGCAGGTACAGCACCCAGTCGCGTGCCTGCGCCGACGACAGTGGCATTGTCTGCGTCGGATCGTCCTCGAAATCGATGAAGCTGATTCTTCCTTCGTGCCAGAGCATGTTGCGCGCGAAGCATTGGCTTGCCGTCTGGCCCAGCCGGTGCAGCGCCAGGATCGCTTCCAAGCCGCTTTCCCAGTAGCGCTGGCCGATATCCGGATGCCGGCGCAGCAACTGGTCCAGCGTCAGCTCGCCGACCCAGGACAACGCCAGCCATTGCGGTGTTGCATGCAGCACTTCCGGCACCGGCACGCCGGCTGCGGCCAGCGTGCGCAGACGGGCAACTTCGATTTGCTGGGCCGCGCGTCCGCCCGGCGCCGGCACGGCACGCAGCAGCGGCTGGCGCAACAGGCTTGCCAGCGCGTCGAGTACCGGGTAACCCCAGTGCCTCAGTGGCGCTTCCAACTGCTTGACGATGACCGGCATGCCATCCAGATCCAGCAACCGCGTGCGTGCGCGGCTGCGTGCGAGATCGGCTTCGATCGTGGCAATCTGGTGGGGTGTCAGCATGGAATGAATGTGGAAAGGGAAGGCGCGATTATAGACCAGCGTAGGCCGGCGGCATTGCGTCTGGCCGGCACGGCGCCTACAATGGCGCCGATTCTGGTGCCCGCGGACATGTTCTTGTCCGCAGTTAAACGGGAAACGCGAGGCTTTTAAGCTAACGCGTGCTGCCCCCGCAACGGTAATCAAGCGTCGCAAGCGCTGCGACAGATCGTTCTTCACCGCCACTGTGTTCGCATGGGAAGGCAGGACGATGATGCTTGATAGCCCGGATACCGGCCAGGATGGGGAAGATGCGAATCTGGTTTGTATCTTCATTGAATCGAACCTGCGGGGAAGCAGGGCGATATTCCTTCGTCGAAGCCACATCATGAAATCTGCTTTTTCGCATCGCCGTGCCGTCATGTGCAAGGCATTTGCATTGTTTTCCGTATCAGCCATCCAAGCCGCGCCTGTTGCGGCGCAGACAGAAGCCGGGCAGCAGTTGCCACCCGTGACCGTATCTGCTTCCCGTTTCGAGAGCGATGTTGCGCCTATTGGCGCTACGGTCATTACCGCCCAGCAGATTCGTGAGGCTGGTATCAATAACGTTAATGAAGCGATTCGCAAGATCGGTGGAGTGTTCGGGCGGCAGAACTATAGCGGAACCTCCGATTATTCGCTCGATTTGCGCGGGTTCGGCACAAACAGCGA
Source organism: Oxalicibacterium sp. (assembly GCA_036519215.1). GTDB lineage: Bacteria > Pseudomonadota > Gammaproteobacteria > Burkholderiales > Burkholderiaceae_D > Oxalicibacterium. The sequence continues at coordinate 7 of DATDLO010000064.1, read as the reverse complement.
TCAGAAC
>DATDLO010000063.1:0-6841 GCA_036519215.1 Oxalicibacterium sp. | reverse complement strand
ATCGTCGTGATGGCGATGACGATGGTGCACACCACGCTGATCGCCTATCCTCTTCTGGTACTGGTAGGCGCGCTATCCGGCTATTTCGTCGTACCGATGAACGCCCTGCTGCAGCATCGCGGCCACGTGCTGATGAGCGCCGGTCATTCGATTGCCGTACAAAATTTCAACGAAAACCTATCGGTGCTGACGATGCTGCTGCTGTACGCACTGATGGTCAAGATCGATCTGGACATCGATATCGTGATTGTCCTGTTCGGCCTGTTCGTGGCCGGCACGATGTACCTGATCATGCGCCGCCATACCGCCAACCAGCGCGAACATGATTCACTATCACTGATCGGCGAGACCAAACACTAAGGCTTTACTTTTCGGGTCGTCCCAGTTGCACGCGCTGCCCCGCGCGTGTGCGCCAGTCGTCCGGCACGATGAATCCTCTCTCTGCCTCGATCGCGCAATCACCGTATTCCATCATCCGCGCCACCATTACCGGCATCGTGTCGTGCGCGAAATGCGCGGACAGATGCGTCAACAATGCGCTCTTCGCCATCGTCTCATGCCACGGCAATCGTGCCGGCGCCAGCCATTGCAGACGCGGCAGAATGGCGTAACGCTCGCCGGAGTGATTTTCCATCTCGCTCAGCGCGCACCAGAATCCACGGCAATGCGATGGCGATGTACCGTACATGTGCGACGACCCGGCATCGCCATCGGGGTAGAACAGCCATCCCTTCACCAGCGCCTGCGCCAGTGCAACCGGCTCCGGCAATACTGCCTGCGCAGCCGGACAAATCGACAGCTGCAATTGCCGATCGAATATCTTGTGCATCTTCGCGCCCAACGTATCCGCCAAATTCGGGCCGACGAAATAATCGGCATCCGCTCCGGCGCCGGTCGATTCGAGCAGATAGAACTTGGTGGCGAATTCCCAGTGCACTAATTGCGCATTCAAGCGCAGCAGAAAATCGAACTCGCCTATCGTCGTATTGCCGTCCCGAACCTGCACGCCATGTGCGACCAGGATGCCACGATGCAGCAAATAGAAAGACATCAATTTTTCAGCATGGCGGCCCAGACGGGAAAACGGCCGCACGTCCAGATGTACATGCAAGGCCTGCGGTTCATTGTCGAGCCTGTGCAGCCATGCGGCGATCTCCGTATTGGCGATACCCTCCAGCGTAGCAATACGGCCCTGCCACCGTTCGTCGGAAGCATCCAGCAGGCCCGGCGCATCCAGCAGCCAGGCAAGACTGCGCACCTGCGGGTCGCGCAGATGCGACCAGCGTCGATGAAACTCTTCCTGGAAATTAGCGGCAGGCCGTGCCGCAGAATCAGCTGGCGCCTTCATAGGCCTGCATCGCCAGGCACAAGTCGGCCCATGCCTTGCTCTTGTCCGGCAGATTGCGCAGCAGATAAGCGGGGTGATAGGTGACGATCAACGGTATATCACCATGGCGATATACCTTGCCGCGCAACCGGCTGACTGGCGTGGAAGGGTCCAGTTGCAGCAGCGACAATGCCGCCGTCTTGCCAAGCGCGACGATGACGGTCGGCCGGATCAGCGCAATCTGCCGTTGCAGGTACGGCATGCAGGCACCGGATTCATCGGCTTCCGGCGGCCGGTCGCGCTTGTTGGCATCGGTCGGACGACATTTCACGATATTGGCGATATAGGTGTTTTCGCCACGCTTCAATCCCATCGCCACCATCATGTTGTCGAGCAGCTTGCCGGCCGGGCCGACAAAGGGCATCCCTTGCTGATCCTCGTTCCGGCCGGGGCCTTCGCCGATGAACATCCAGCGTGCCTTGCGGTCGCCGACGCCGAATACCGTCTTCGTGCGCGTCGTGCACAGATTGCAGCTGGTGCATCCGGATACGGCAGATTGCAGTGCATCCCAATCCATGCCGGCAATTGTCGCCTCCCTGTCGCCGGCCGCATCGGCCATTGCGAATGCCGTTTCTGCCAGCGATTCGAGCACAGGTCCCGAAGCCACAGGCGCCAGCACCGGTTCGTCCGGCAATGCCGTCACCGGCGTCTCGGCATACGCCACGGACGCAGGATGACGTTGTTGCCAGATCGGTCCCAGCCCCATCTCATGCAAAAAAGCCGTACGGCGCGTCGTATCGCTCATAGCACCAGCTTCATGACGATGGCATCTTCGCGCTCATTGTTCGGCGCCGGATAATATCCCTTGCGTATACCGATGCGCGTAAAGCCGTAACGTCGATAAATCTTTTCCGCGCGCGCATTCGACGGTCGAACTTCCAGCAGCATCGCATGCAGTTTTTTCTCACGCGTGATCGCCCTTGCCTTGTCGAGCAGCAGTAGGCCAATGCCCTGTCCCTGCAGATCCCGATGCACGGTGATGTTGAGCAAATGGGCATCGTCCACCGACAGCATCAGCAGGAAATAGCCGACCAACGCGCCGATCTCGTCGCGCAGCAGCCAGGTTTCATAGTTACTGTTGATCGAATCGAGAAAATTGCCGCGCGTCCATGGGAATGGGTAGAGGTCGTTCTCGATCGCCAGCACATCGCTGATATCGGAAGGTTGCATGCGGCAGAAGCGGAACTCGCGCATCGGTTCTGCAGCAGATGCCGGCGGTGCACTGAACACCATGCTCATGCCGTCTCCTTTTTTGTAGCTTCCGCCTTCGCCATACGCTCACTGGTGGTCAATGCGACCTTGTTGCGCAGATAAAGTGGTTCGGCCGCATCGGCATGCACGCCCTCTCCCCGTGCGAAGGCAGTAGCGCCCAATGTCGCCACTTGCGCGGCATGCGGTACCAGGTCAGCCCATGTTCTGCCGAAGAAGGCACGTCCGGCAAAGTCCCGCTCGTAAACTTTCAGGCCATTTCCGCACGCAATCGGCATACCAATTGCAGCGACATCCGAAGCAGACGATAGCGTCGGCTCTACCACGACCTGCCAATCGGCATCCGCGCCAAAACGGTATTGCGCCCAGTAGACTTCCCCCATGCGCGCATCGATGATCGCCAGCACATCCGTTGCGCGGCTTTGCTCATGGCAGGCACGTGCCAGTGCCAGCAACGTCACCGTCGGCAGCACTGGCAATTCGGCACCGAACGCCAAGCCCTGCGCAATCCCGCAAGCCGTGCGTACGCCAGTGAACGAACCCGGCCCCGAGCCGAAGGCGATCGCATCGCAATCGGCCAGCGCAACGCCGGCGTCGCGCAGGAGTTCCTGCACCATCGGCAGAATGGTTTGCGAATGATTGGCAACTCCGGCCGATTCGCGCACGGTAAGCGCGCCATTGCTTAGCAAGGCGGCGGATGCGAGATCGGCGGAAGTTTCGATGGCGAGAATCGTGGACATGACGCGTATTTTACCGTGCAAGACCGGCGTGTTCAGTGCAAATCCCTGCACAATTGCACTGCCAATCATGACGCGACGCAAACCGGTAGAATATCGGCATGCCAACCATCGTACTAGACCCGGGAAACAAATCGCAGCTGGCGCAGCAGATGAAAGACGACACTTGGGTCGTCGCCTGCCTGTGTGCCGCCTGGTGCGATGTCTGCAACTCCTATCGCTCCGGCTTCGATACGCTGGCGAACGAACATCCCGACAAATTGTTTGTCTGGATCGATATCGAGGATCGCGCCGATCTGGTCGGCGATTTCGACGTGGAGAATTTCCCTACCCTGCTGCTTCAGCGCGGCGACGATGTCGTCTTCTATGGAACCTCGCTGCCCGACCCGCGCATTGCCCACCGGCTGCTCATGGCGCATGCGGACAAGACCGACGACGAACGGCGCATGGAAACGCGCAACAACGCCGAGCGGCGTGTCTGGCAAGAGGAACGCAACCTGCGCGCGGCATTGCGCCAGGACTGACGAAACGCATCGCGATGCGTCTCCCAGAAAACAAAAAACCCCGGCATGCCGGGGTTTTTTTATTACATTCGATTACCGATTAGGCTTTTTGAATGTTCGAAGCTTGCTTGCCTTTCGGGCCAGTCGTCACTTCGAAAGTAACGCGCTGGTTTTCCTGCAGCGATTTGAAGCCCGAATCTTGGATAGCCGAGAAGTGTGCGAACAGATCTTCGCCGCCTTCGTCCGGGGTAATAAAGCCGAAGCCTTTTGCGTCATTGAACCATTTAACGGTACCAGTTGCCATTGCAATTCCTATTTTCAAGTTGTGGGGCAAACGCCCCGATAGTTCGTTTCAACCAAGACAGGAATGACAGACAGACTGCACCACAAGCTCGAATCTCCACGCCAATTGATTATACCGGAAGAAAATCGTCGCACGTTGCACAATTCAGCATAATTTGTCGTGCGAATGCATCATTCATCCCATTATGCGATTGCCAATGTCCGGCAAGCAACGTCATTTCGCCATTTTTACTCGCCGGGAGTCGGCGGCGGACGATTTGCCTCGGCCGCTGCCTTCGCCTGCTTGGCTGCTTCCGCCTTGTCCTTTTCGGCCTTGCGCTCTACTACCTTGCGCTGGCGTTCTGCTGCTTCCTTTTGCTTGGCTTCGTATTTGTCGATATTCGTGGCACGCTCCGCTGCACCAGCTTGCCGTTCCTGTTCCAGTTGCTGCAGACGTTTTTCATGATCCGCCACCTTCTTCGCGTAGGCATCTGCCTTTTCCTTACGTTCGGGGTCTGCCGCCTCGGCTGACGGTGTCGCAGGTGCAGCGGCCTCTTCTGGCTTCGGCGTCATCAGGATAGGATCGACCTTGTTCTTTTCCGCCCTTTCGCGAGCTTTTTCTTGCAGTTTCCTGTCGCGTTTTTCCACCCGTGCATGCCGGATGTAGGCGTTGGCTTCGATCTCGATCTTTTTGACGGCCTGCAGATCCAGACGTTTGCGTTCGGTCGCCTTGTTCAGGCAAGCCGTGGTAAAAAATTTGGGGTAGCAAAGCTGTTGTTCCGTTTCGAATCGCGTCTCGAGTTTCGCCCGCGCTTCTTTCGTCTCCGCCAGCGCCACCTCGGCTTGCTCCGTCGACTGGATGGAGCCGGCTGGATAATGTGCAACGATACCGTCAATCGTGTAGGCCAGCACTTCCGCATTCGCTTCTTCAGAAGATTGCGCCAGCGCAAATTGGCCGCACGACAACAGCATGGAAAAAATCACAAGTTTCAATGATCGCTTCATAACTTTCCGGATAGATAATTCATTAAAAGGATGGAGCGTGGCGACGCTCTGCCTCCATGTATTCGGCGGACTGCATTTCCATCAGACGCGAAACGGTGCGCTGAAATTCCATCGCCTGCGAACCTTCGACATACAGACGCTCCATCGGCACCTCGGCAGAGACCAATAGCTTGATCTTGTGATCGTACAGCACATCGACCAGCCAGATGAAACGGCGCGCCTCCGATGCCATGGCTGCCGACATTGCCGGTACGTCCGACAGGATCATCGTATGGAAACGGCTGGCGATTTCCAGGTAATCGTTTTGCGAGCGCGGGCCGCCGCACAGCGTTTTGAAATCGAACCATATTACGCCGCCCGCACGGCGCAACGAACGGATGTCCCGTCCTTCGGCATGTATGACAGGATCTTCGTCCTCCATTTCTGCAATACGTTCGAAAGCAGCCTGTAGTGCGCGCTCTGCCTGAACATCTGCCGGCGTGTGATAGGCCGCTACCTGCACCAACGCACGCTTGCGATAATCCGTGCCGCCATCGACTTGCAGGATGTCCATCTTTTCCTCCAGCAAGGCAATTGCCGGCAAGATGCGATCGCGGTGCAGGCCGTCGGGATACAGCGTGTCCGGCTCGAAATTGGAGGTGATGACGAACGACACGCCGTGCGCGAACAATGCCTTGAACAGATTGTAGAGAATCATCGCGTCGGCGATATCGATCACGTGAAACTCGTCGAAGCAGATCAGCCGATATTTTCCTGCCACATTCGCCGCCACCGTATCCAGCGGATCGGCGACTTTTTTCAATGCATCCAGTTGCCGGTGCACGTCACGCATGAATTCGTGAAAATGCACGCGCGTCTTCTTTTTCAACGGGACAACCGAATAGAAGCTGTCCATCAGAAAGGATTTTCCGCGTCCGACGCCGCCCCACATGTAAACACCGCGCGGCACCGCCGGTGGCGACAGCCATCGCCGCAAAGGGTTGCGGCGCTTTTCCTTGTACGTCACCCATTCGTCGTAAGCGCGTTGCAGCCGATTCACCGCATTGCGTTGCGCAGCATCCGCAGAAAAACCGCGCGACTGCAGCGTCTGCTCATAGAATTCGCTGACGTTCATTGCATCGTATCCGTGGGCAAAAAAACGGGCGAGCCGTGCTCGCCCTTATCGTGAGAAAACCGTTTCGTCATTGCGGCGACATCGTAACCCGTATGCGCGGCGGATAACCGCTACCGCTCGAACCGATCGGCAGGCTGAAACCAAGCCCCATGCCGACATTTCCGCTACCGCCGCCAACACCGACGCCCATGCTGGAACCGCCGCCGCCCTGCCCGATCGGCGGCATGCGCAATTCGGAGGTGCGATAGCCAGCCTTGTTGCAGACGATGCGCAAATCGCCGCTGGCCGGAATTTTCAGCGTCACGGGCGTAGCCACATTCCAGCTGCGGCTATTGGTCGATACCGAGCAAATGGCACCGGGAAACTCTTGTCCGTTGCCTGTAGCCGTCGCTATCGTGACCTGCCGATCGGCAGGACCGGTCGCGCAGGCTGTCAACAACAAAGACAACAGCAACACCGTGACTTTGCTTGGAACGATGCCCAGCACACAATGCTTCATATCGGCTCCTAGAAATTCAATGCACGGCCATCGACCGCCAGTGCCGCTTCCTTCACCGCTTCCGACAACGAAGGATGCGCGTGGCAAATGCGTGCAATATCTTCC
>DATDLO010000062.1:0-2453 GCA_036519215.1 Oxalicibacterium sp. | reverse complement strand
AATTGCGTGACGGCGACGCGCTTGCGTTCCATCTCGATGTCTTCGATCGGTGCAATGACTCGGATCGGGCCGCGCTTGGCACGTTCGGCAAAGGAAGCAATGACGGAAGCATGCGTCACATCGGGACGCTCGGAACCATCGACTGCCGGGACATGCTGCAAGGCGTCGAAGTAGGAACGCCAGTTATCGGGGACGGCCCCCGGATTGTCCAGATACGCTTCGTACAGTTCTTCGACGTACGGCGCGTTCCCTCCAAACAGATAGGAGGTAGAAACCGACTGCTGCATCATCTTGCTCACCTTTCTTCGCGTTTCGCGAGATTAGCGGGTTGTTCAAACCTTCCGCGACACGGCCTGACCGGTTAGCGGATTGCACATCAAACCAAATTGTAGGGAAGGACGTTGTTACTCTGTGGCGTTCGTTCCGAAGTGTGAAAACGAGAATAGCATATCTACCTGCATCGTGAAGGCCATGAAAAAACCGGCGGAAACTATTTCTATTTTCCGCCGGTTTCCCTTACTGCAGCCTTACTGTGTAATCGCAATTACTTGCGCTTGGCGATTTCGACAACATCGCGTTGCGTGGAACCGATATACAGCTGGCGCGGACGACCGATCTTCTGTTCCGGATCGGAAATCATCTCGTTCCATTGCGCAATCCAGCCGACGGTACGCGCCATCGCGAAAATGCCGGTGAACAACGAAACCGGGATACCCAGCGCCGATTGCACGATGCCCGAGTAGAAGTCCACGTTCGGGTACAGCTTGCGGGAGACGAAATAATCGTCTTCCAGCGCGATGCGCTCCAGCTCCATTGCCAGTTTGAACAGCGGATCGTCGTGCAGGCCCAGCTCGTTCAGCACTTCGTAGCAGGTTTCGCGCATCAGCTTGGCGCGCGGATCGAAGTTCTTGTAGACGCGATGGCCAAAGCCCATCAGTCGGAAACCGGAATCCTTGTCCTTCGCCTTGGCGATGAATTCAGGAATGCGCTCGACGCTGCCGATCTGTTTCAGCATGTTCAGCGCAGCTTCGTTCGCGCCGCCATGCGCCGGACCCCACAGGCAGGCGATGCCGGCTGCGATACAGGCAAACGGGTTCGCACCGGACGAGCCGGACAGGCGGACGGTAGACGTCGATGCATTCTGTTCGTGGTCGGCATGCAGGATCAGGATGCGATCCAGTGCGCGCACCAGAACGTCGTTGATCTTGTACTCTTCGCTCGGCGTCGAGAACATCATGTGCATGAAGTTCGCCGTGTACGACAGGTCGTTGCGCGGATAGACGAACGGCTGGCCGATGGAATACTTGTACGACATTGCCACCAGCGTCGGCATCTTGGCGATCAGGCGGATCGCGGAGACTTCGCGATGATGCGGATCGTTGATGTCCAGCGAATCGTGATAGAAGGACGCCAGCGCGCCAACGGTGGCAACCAGCACCGACATCGGATGCGCATCACGACGGAAGCCGCGGAAGAAGAACTGCATCTGCTCGTGCAGCATCGTGTGCTTGCCGACAGTGCTGACGAAATCCTTCTTCTGCGCGGCCGTCGGCAATTCCCCCTTCAGCAACAGGTAGCTGCTTTCCAGGAAATCGCATTCGACTGCAAGTTGTTCGATCGGGTAACCGCGATACAGCAGCTCGCCCTTGTCGCCGTCGATGTAGGTGATCGTCGAGTCGCACGACGCCGTCGACATGAAGCCCGGATCGTAGGTAAATTTGCCGCTGGAGCCATACAGCTTGCGGATATCGACGACATCTGGACCAAGCGAGCCTTTGTAGATCGGCAGATCTACCGAGGGAGAACCGTCGGAAAACGACAGTGTGGCTTTGGTGTCAGATTGTGAGTGAGGCATGGCTCTTCCTTCTAGTAACGTAGGATGTAATCCCAATTTAAAAACCTGCGCATGCGCGCTAGACAGCGCGCATCCTTGCCAGCAATAACCGAACGTGCGGCAGGTCGACCTCGCCTTCCGGTTCGTTTCTCGCCAGCAGCAAATTCAGCAAATCGTTATCCGGCAACTCCATCAGCATCGAAAAGGCGTCGACCTCTTCGTCGCTGAGCGTCTCCTCATTGCCATCGAGAAAACGCGTAATGATCAAATCGTTCTCGAGCAGTCCGCGCCGCGCCCGCCATCTGAGGCGTGCACGCTTTACCGGATCTGCCTGATGAGTTATCTGCGACATGGCATCCACCTCGGCAACACGTTTCCATGTCATCTTCCCGCGAAGGAAGGAAAAGGCGGCCGACTGGCCGCCATATGCATGCAAAGACCTAGACGGCCCGGCGCACCATCAATTCCTTGATCTTTCCGATTGCGCGGGTCGGATTCAGCCCTTTCGGGCAGACGTCCACGCAATTCATGATCGTGTGGCAGCGGAACAGCCTGTACGGATCTTCCAGGTTGTCCAGGCGCTCACCGGTTGCATGATCCCTGCTATCGGCAATGAAAC
>DATDLO010000061.1:0-3671 GCA_036519215.1 Oxalicibacterium sp. | reverse complement strand
AAGTTCTAATTCGAACAAATATAGCAAAATAAAAGGAAGCGTGCCGATGCCGGCAAACGCTTCCCTGGTGACGTTAGTGCGTACCGATTACGTCAGATGCCCTTGGCGAGCTGTGCGGCGTAGCCGATATAGCTGGACGGCGTCATCGCCAGCAAATGGTCCTTCGCTTCCTGCGGGATGGCCAGCGTCTTGATGAAGGCGTGCAGCGCGTCCTTCGAGATGCCCTTGCCGCGCGTCAGGTCCTTCAACTGCTCATACGGATTCTCGATGCCGTAGCGGCGCATCACGGTCTGCACCGGTTCGGCCAGCACTTCCCAGGTTTCGTCCAGATCTTCCGCCAGGCGAGACGGATTGACTTCCAGCTTGTTCAGGCCGCGCAGGCAGCTGTCGTAGGCCAGCAGCGCGTAACCGAGGCCGACGCCGATGTTGCGCAGCACGGTGGAATCGGTCAGGTCGCGTTGCCAGCGCGATACCGGCAGTTTCTCGGCCATGTGCTTGAGCACGGCATTGCCCATACCGAGATTGCCCTCGGAGTTTTCGAAGTCGATCGGATTGACCTTGTGCGGCATCGTCGACGAACCGATCTCGCCGGCTTTCGTGATCTGCTTGAAGTAGCCGAGTGCGATGTAACCCCAGATGTCGCGGTTCAGGTCGATCAGGATCGTGTTGGCGCGCGCGACGGCATCGAATAGTTCGGCCATGTAGTCGTGCGGTTCGATCTGGATCGTGTACGGATTGAAGGTCAGGCCGAGGCGGTTTTCGATGACGTCCTTCGAGAAGGCTTGCCAGTCTTTTTCCGGATAGGCGGACAGGTGCGCATTGAAGTTGCCGACGGCGCCGTTCATCTTGCCGAGAATCTGCACGGCGGCAATGCGTTCGGCTGCGCGCTTCAGGCGGGCGACGACATTCGCCATTTCCTTGCCGAGCGTGGTCGGGCTGGCCGGCTGGCCGTGCGTGCGCGACATCATCGGCAGCGTCGCGTTGTCATGCGCCAGTTGTGTCAGCTTGTCGATGATGGCTTGCAGTGCAGGCAGCACCACGGTGTCGCGCGCGGCCTTGATCATCATGCCGTGCGACGTGTTGTTGATGTCTTCGGACGTGCAGGCGAAGTGGATGAATTCGGTGGCGGCGACCAGTTCCGGCACGTCCTTCACTTTTTCCTTCAGCCAGTATTCGACGGCCTTCACGTCATGGTTGGTGACGGCTTCGATGTCCTTGATACGCTGCGCGTCGGCTTCGGTGAAGTCGGTGACCAGCTTGTTCAGGCGATCGTTGGCGGCAGCGGAGAACGGCTTGATTTCGGCAAGGCCGGCCGAGGCCAGCGCCTGCAGCCAGGCGATTTCCACTTTCACGCGATGGTGCATGAAACCGGCTTCGGAAAGGATGGGGCGCAGCTTGTCGGTCTTGGCAGCGTAGCGGCCGTCCAGCGGCGAAAGGGCGGAGAGCGTGGAAAGGGACATGATGAAAAGGAAACGCGATGACGTGAATGAAAAACGGAGCCGTCGCGCGAAGAAACATTGCACAAACGGAAGGCGTCATTTTACCACTGTCGCGCGTCGCAAAACCGCCACGTTGCCAGAGGGGGAATCGCGGTCTTCCAGGGGGCTGCGATGTATAATCGCCTTCCAATTTCGAAGCAGGTATTTATGAAACTGATTGGTTCTCTCGCCAGCCCGTACGTGCGGAAAGTACGTATTGTCATGCTGGAAAAAAAGATCGATTACGACTTTGTTCTCGAAAATGTATGGTCGTCGGAAACGACGATTCAGGAATCGAATCCGCTGGGCAAGGTGCCTTGCCTGGTAATGGAAGACGGCGGTGCGATGTTCGATTCGCGCGTGATCGTCGAATATCTGGATACGCTGACACCGGTCGGTAAACTGATCCCGCCGAATGGCCGTGAACGCGCGGAAGTCAAATGCTGGGAAGCGCTGGCCGATGGCGTGGCGGATGCCGCGATGCTGGCGCGTCTGGAAACGACGATGCGGCCGGAAGCGCAGCGCAGCAAGGAATCAGTGTCGCGCCAGATGAAGAAAGTGCATGCCGGCCTGCAGGCGATGTCCACCGGATTGAAGGAAACCGCCTTCTGCGCCGGCAACCAGTACACGCTGGCGGATGTGGCGGTGGGTTGCGTGCTGGGCTGGCTGTCGTTCCGTTTCCCGGAAATCGACTGGCGTACGGATTATCCGAATCTGGAGCGCTTGTACGAGAAGCTGTGCGAACGTCCGTCGTTCAAGGAAACCGCGCCGCAGTGATGTGCGCTTGATGTAAAAAAGGGACGCATGAGCGTCCCTTTTTTGTTGGCGCGATGAATCGCGCGGCAGGAATTATTCCTCGATCATCTGCGCCTGCAGGTAATTCTGGATGCCGACTTTCTCGATCAGATCGAGTTGCGTTTCCAGCCAGTCGATGTGTTCTTCGGTATCGTCGAGAATCAGCTGGAACAGTTCGCGCGATACGTAATCGCCAACTGCTTCGCAGGCTGCGATGCCTTCCTTCACCGTTTTTTGCGCGCCTTGCTCCAGCTTCAGATCGCAGCCGAGCATTTCCTGCGTGTTCTCGCCGATCATCAGCTTGTGCAGTGCCTGCAGGTTCGGCAGGCCGTCCAGCATCAGAATGCGGTCGATGAGCTTGTCGGCATGCTTCATTTCGCCGATCGATTCTTCGTATTCCTTCTTGGCGATCTTTTCGAAGCCCCAGTGCTTGTACATGCGTGCATGCAGGAAATACTGATTGATGGCGGTCAGTTCGTTGGTGAGCTGCGCGTTGAGCAGCTTGATGATGTTGCTGTCGCCTTTCATGGGAGCCTCGATGTCGGATGAGATGAGTGGCCGACGTAATCGAATGCATCGATCATGCCGCCGTGAAGTGCGCTCATGATAGCCGATGCATAGCGGTTTTCGTAGGGTGCGGCTGCATTTCGTTAGCCGGAATCATTCGTATTTCCATTGAATGAAACGGACGAAAAGCGGCGCAGGAATAAAAAACGCGCCGACGGCGAGCCGCGACGCGTTGATGTGATGCTGTGCGGAATGGCGTTCCATTCCGTAGCATGAATTACTTCGGTATCTCGGTGACAAAGCCCATCTTGGTCAAGCCGCCTGTCTGCGCGGCCGACATGACTTGCGCCACTTTTTCGTATGGCGTGGTGCGATCCGCGCGCAGGTGCAATTCCGGTTGCGGTGTGACTTTTGCCGCGTCGGCGATGCGGGTGGCGAGTTGACTTTCATCCATCAACTCGTTGTTCCAGAAAACCTGGCCTTGCGCATTGATCGACAGGTTGATCGTTTCCGGCTTGGTGTCGTTCGGCTGGCTGGTCGCGCGCGGCAGGTCCAGCTTGACCGCGTGATTGATCACCGGAATCGTCATGATGAAGATGATCAGCAGCACCAGCATCACGTCGACCAGCGGCGTGGTGTTGATCTCCGGGTTGAAGTCGTCGTCGTCCGACAGGGAACCCATTGCCATTATTTGCCTCCGACGGCGACCAGTTTGGAGCCGCTTGCGCTATTGCCGCCGTCTTTCGCACGGGAACCTGTGACGAACAGTGCGTGCAGATCGAAGCCGAACTTGTTCATCTTCGCGATGACGGCCTTGTTACCGCGCACCAGCGCGTTGTAGCCGAAGGTTGCAGGAATCGCGACGGCGAGGCCGAGTGCGGTCATGATCAG
>DATDLO010000060.1:0-5432 GCA_036519215.1 Oxalicibacterium sp. | reverse complement strand
TCAAGGCCAAGATCATCGGTGCCGACAAACGCACCGACGTCGCCATCGTGAAGATCGACGGCAGCAATCTGCCGCGCCTGACGATGGGAGATTCGGACAAGATCCGTGTCGGCGAATGGGTGATTGCGATCGGTTCGCCGTTCGGGCTCGACAATACGGTGACGGCCGGCATCGTTTCCGCCAAGGCGCGCGACACCGGCGAATACCTGCCGTTGATTCAGACGGACGTGGCGGTCAATCCGGGCAACTCGGGTGGCCCGCTGATCAACATGCGCGGTGAAGTGATCGGCATCAATTCGCAGATCTACAGCCGTTCCGGCGGCTACATGGGTATTTCGTTTGCGGTACCGATCGACGAAGCGATGCGCGTGGCCGATCAGCTGCGAGCTACCGGCAAGGTGACGCGCGGCCGTATCGGCGTGCAGATCGGAGAAGTGACGAAAGATGTGGCCGAATCGCTGGGGTTGAAGCACACGGAAGGCTCAATGGTCCAGCGTGTCGAGCCGGGCAGCCCTGCTGAAAAGGGCGGCGTCGAAGTGGGTGACGTGATCCTGAAGTACAACGGTGCGACCATCGAGCGCTCCAGCGACCTGCCGCGACTGGTGGGCGGCACGAAGCCGGGCACCAAGGCGACATTGACCGTCTGGCGCAAGGGTGCAACACGGGATTTGACGCTGACGATCGGTGAACTGGAAGCGGATGAAGCCGCTGCAGCACCGCAGAAGAAACAGAAAGCACCACAAAAGCCCAATGCATTAGGCCTGTCGATTTCTGATCTGAGTGCGGCGCAGTTGGAAGAGCTGAAGATCGACGGCGGCGTGCTGATCGAAGCGTCCGAAGGTGCTGCCGCCCGTTCGGGACTGCGTGCCGGCGACATCGTGCTGCGTGTGAACAATACCGATATCAAGAATGTCAGCCAGTTCAATGCGGTGGTTGCCAAGCTGGAGCCGAAGAAAACCGTGTTGTTGCTGGTGCGTCGCGGCGACTCCTCGCAATTCGTGACGGTCAAGCCTGCGCAATAATGATGCAGGTACTAATCGAGAAAGGCTGCTTGCCGCAAGGCGGCAGCCTTTTTTGCGTCTGCTTCGCGTTTGTGCTTCGCCGACAGGGATGAGGCCGTCGTGATTCGCTTCACGTTGTATTCGCGTACCTATTGCCACTTGTGCGACGACATGCTGGCGGCCCTATCGGCATTGTCGATTGAGCAGGCGCATACGATCGAGGTCGTCGATGTGGATGCCGACGAAACACTGGTCGCGCGCTATGACGAACTGGTGCCGGTGTTGACCGCTAGTCGGGATAACGGGCCGGCGCGACTGCTTTGCCACTATTTTCTGGATGAAGCGGCAGTATGCGCTTTTCTGGCGAATGATTGAAGTAGTTCGCCGGCATGGCCCTGATCGTTGTTGCAATGGAAACATCCGGGTGGCGAATTACCGGCTTTCCCCTCTGAAATCCGGTAGAATGCCGGGGCCGTCATCCTCTGTCACAAGGCGCTCGCCTCCGGGGGCAACCCCGCACGGAGCGCTTTTTTTGTAATTGTCATCCGGTTAATGAACAACATCCGCAATTTTTCCATCATCGCCCATATCGACCACGGCAAATCGACGCTTGCCGATCGCATCATCCAATTGTGCGGTGGTCTGTCGGATCGCGAGATGGAAGCGCAGGTTCTCGACTCGATGGACATCGAGCGCGAGCGTGGCATCACCATCAAGGCGCAGACCGCCGCGCTGACCTACAAGGCGCAGGACGGCCAGGTCTACAACCTGAACCTGATCGATACGCCGGGACACGTCGATTTCAGCTACGAAGTCAGCCGTTCGCTGTCGGCCTGCGAAGGCGCGCTGCTGGTGGTCGATGCATCGCAAGGCGTCGAGGCGCAGACTGTGGCCAACTGCTATACCGCGCTCGATCTGGGCGTTGAGGTCGTGCCCGTCTTGAACAAGATCGACCTGCCGTCTGCCGATCCGGAACGTGCCAGCGGCGAGATCGAGGAAGTGATCGGCATCGATGCCAGCGACGCCGTGCATTGCTCGGCCAAGACCGGCCTGGGCGTGGCAGACGTGCTGGAATCGCTGATTGCGAAAGTGCCGCCGCCGCAAGGCGATCCTGATGCGCCGCTGCAGGCGCTGATCGTCGATTCCTGGTTCGACAACTACGTCGGTGTCGTGATGCTGGTGCGCGTGAAGAACGGTACCTTGCGTCCGAAGGACAAGATTCGCCTGATGGCGACCGAATCGATGCATCTGGTGGAAAGCGTCGGCGTGTTCACACCGAAATCGGTGGCGCGCGAATCGTTGACTGCCGGCCAGGTCGGTTTCATCATCGCCGGCATCAAGGAACTGAAGGCAGCCAAGGTCGGCGATACCGTCACGCTGGCCAGCCAGCCGGCGACGGCGCCGCTGCCTGGCTTCAAGGAAGTGCAGCCGCAGGTGTTCGCCGGCCTGTTCCCGGTTGAGGCGAACCAGTACGATGCGCTGCGCGATTCGCTGGAAAAACTCAAGCTGAACGATGCCGCGCTGATGTACGAACCGGAGGTCTCGCAGGCGCTCGGTTTCGGTTTCCGCTGCGGCTTCCTCGGCCTGCTGCACATGGAAATCGTGCAGGAACGTCTCGAACGCGAGTTCGACATGGACCTGATCACGACTGCGCCTACGGTCATTTACGAAGTGGTGATGCGCGACGGTTCGATCCTCATGGTGGATAACCCGTCGAAAATGCCGGATCCGTCCAAGATCGAGGAAATTCGCGAGCCGATCGTCACCGTCAATCTGTACATGCCGCAAGAGTATGTCGGCTCCGTCATCACCTTGTGCACGCAGAAGCGCGGCATCCAGATGGACATGAACTACCACGGCAAGCAGGTCAAGCTGGTCTACGAAATGCCGATGGCGGAGATCGTGCTGGATTTCTTCGACAAGTTGAAATCCACCTCGCGCGGTTATGCGTCGATGGATTACGAGTTCAAGGAATATCGTGCTTCCGACGTCGTCAAGGTCGACATGCTGATCAACAGCGAGAAGGTCGATGCGCTGGCGATCATCGTGCACCGCGCCAACAGCCAGTACCGCGGCCGTGCGGTCGCGGCCAAGATGCGCGAACTGATCCCGCGCCAGATGTTCGACGTGGCGATCCAGGCGGCGATCGGCTCCAACATCATCTCGCGCGAAAACGTCAAGGCGATGCGCAAGAACGTGCTGGCAAAGTGCTACGGCGGCGATATCACCCGTAAGCGCAAGCTGCTGGAAAAACAGAAGGCCGGCAAGAAACGCATGAAACAGGTTGGTTCGGTTGAGATTCCGCAGGAAGCCTTCCTTGCCATCCTACAAGTGGAAGAAAAATGACATTGCAAGACATCCTCGGCAATTTCTCTCTGATCCTGTTCGTCCTGACGGTCGTCACCGGCATCATCTGGTTCCTCGACAAGCTCTATCTGGCGAAAAAGCGCCGCGCGCGCGCCGATGCGGTGCTGGCGGAATTCGATGCACGCCAGGCGAAGCTGGCCGGCGACGGCATCAAGGCGGACAACGGCGGTCGTGCCGCGCTGCAGGCCAACCTGACGCGCCAGCCGACCTGGATCGAATACTCGGGCAGCTTCTTTCCGGTGATCCTGCTGGTGTTCGTGCTGCGCTCCTTCCTGTACGAACCGTTCAAGATTCCGTCGACATCGATGCTGCCGACGCTGGAAGTGGGCGACCTGATTCTGGTCAACAAATACACCTACGGCATCCGTCTGCCGATCATCAACAAGAAGGTCATCGAGATCGGTAATCCGCAGCGCGGCGACGTGATGGTCTTCAAGTACCCGGAAAATCCGTCGCTGGACTACATCAAGCGCGTGGTCGGCGTGCCGGGCGATACCGTCGTCTATCGCGACAAGCACCTGATCGTCAACGGCAAGCCGGTCAGCTACAAGCCGCTGTCGGATTACCTGGACGAGGAAAGCCTCAACTACTTCAAGCATTACACCGAAAACCTGAACGGCGTGAACCACGGCATCCTGATCAATCCGCGTGCGCCGTCCTATGTGCCGAATCCGCACGACTTCCCGAATCGCGAGCTGTGCAACTACGATGCCGACGGATTCACCTGCAAGGTCCCCGCTGGACAATATTTCATGATGGGTGATAATCGGGATAACAGTCTGGACAGCCGCTACTGGGGCTTTGTGCCGGATGGAAATATTGTCGGAAAGGCATTTTTCATCTGGATGAACCTGGGCAGTATCGGCCGTATCGGCAGCTTTCAATAATTACGATCAGGGAGCATAGTCATGGTGGCATTGTCGTCTCACGTCCGTCGCAACCAGCTGGGGCTGTCCCTGACCGGATTGATCGTATTGCTGGCGATCGTGGGATTCATTGCCGTGATGGCGATGAAGGTGGTGCCGACTTTTACCGAATACATGTCGATCAAGAAGGCGATTGCCAGCATCAAGGCGGAGGGCGGCTCGATTCCCGAAATGCGCGCCGCCTTCAACCGCCAGGCGGAAGTCGGCTATATCGATGCGATCGACGGCAAGGATCTGACGATCGTCAAAAACGGCGACGATGCGGAAATCAGCTTTGGGTACCAGAAGGTGATTCCGCTTGTCGGGCCGGTCAGCCTGCTGATTGACTACGCCGGTTCCACGACGGACCGGTAGCCGACAACTGCCGTGTCATGGCCCGGCGAAGAAAGTTCGAAGCGATAGAAAATGGATGTGACGTTATTGCAAACCCGGCTAGGCCACACGTTCAAGGATGCAGCCCTGCTGCAGCAGGCACTGACGCATCGCAGCCATAGCGGCGTGCATAACGAGCGCCTGGAATTCCTCGGCGACTCCATCCTGAATTGCGTCGTGGCATCGCTGCTGTTCGACCGTTACACGAAAATCGACGAAGGCGACCTGTCGCGTCTGCGCGCGAATCTCGTCAAGCAGCAGTCCCTGTATGAAATCGCACAGCGTCTGGAGTTGTCGCACTTCCTGCGACTGGGCGAAGGCGAGCTGAAATCCGGTGGTTTCCGTCGCCCATCCATTCTGGCCGATACGCTGGAAGCATTGTTCGGCGCGGTCTTTCTGGACGCAGGATTCGATGCGGCGCGCGACGTTATCCGTGCACTGTATATTCCGATTCTCGATACAGTCGATCCGAAGACACTGGGCAAGGATGCCAAGACACTGTTGCAGGAATTCTTGCAGGGCAAGAAAATTCCGCTGCCGCAATACAACGTGGTGGCCACGCACGGCGCCGCGCACAACCAGGAATTCGAGATCGAATGCCTGGTCCCCAAACTGGATATTCAGGTATTCGGTACCGGCGGCAGCCGCCGCGCAGGCGAACAGGCCGCTGCCAAGCTGGCGCTAGAAGCCGTGCAGGCCGCACTGGCGAAATCGCCTGCCGGCAGCCGTAAAACCCGGCCGCGTACTGCGCAGCTGAAGCTGGCGG
>DATDLO010000059.1:0-4542 GCA_036519215.1 Oxalicibacterium sp. | reverse complement strand
CGCGCACATTCCGGCGGCATCGGCGCTTCCAGCGTCATCTGCCTCCCGGTTTCAGGGTGGATGAAGGTGATCCGATGCGCATGCAGGAACATGCGCTTCAATGCCGGACGTTCGCCTTCGTTTTTCTGCAGTGCACGATTGAGGGCGAAGTCGCCGTATTTGTCGTCGCCCGCAATCGGAAAACCGCTGGACGCCAGATGCACACGAATCTGATGCGTGCGGCCCGTCTTCAACTCCGCTTCCAGCAAGGCGAATTCTTCGTACTTCCGCACCAGATTGAAGACCGTATGCGAAGGCATGCCATCGGCCTGCACGCGTACGCGGCGCTCGCCGTCCGGCGTCGAATATTTATGCAATGGCAACTTGACGTGCTGGCGATTGTTCTTCCAGTCGCCATGCACCAGCGTCCAGTAACGCTTGTCCGGCTCGCCGCCGCGGATCTGTTCGTGCAGGTTCGTCAATGCCGAACGTTTCTTCGCCAATAACAAAACGCCGGATGTCTCACGATCCAGCCGATGGACCAGCTCGAGGAATTTGGCATCCGGCCGTGCCGCCCGCAGCTGCTCGATCACACCGTAGCTGACGCCCGAACCGCCGTGCACTGCCACACCGGCCGGCTTGTCGATGACCAGCAGATGCGCGTCTTCAAACAGGATATGGAATTCGGCGCCGGGAACACTGGCTGCCGTCTTTTCGGCCACCCGCACTGGCGGCACACGAACGGTATCGCCTTCGACCAGCCGATAGGTTTGATCAATGCGACCTTTGTTGACACGCACCTCGCCCGAACGCAGCACACGATAAATATGGCTTTTCGGTACGCCCTTGCAGATGCGAAGCAGGAAATTGTCGATACGCTGGCCGGCTTCCTCTTCGGAAATCGTCAGCAGTTGAACCTGTGCAAAAGACGAGGAAGCGACCTGTGCGGACCGGGTGGGCGCGGGCTTTTCAGGCCCTTTCCCGGAAAATCTCGCTAAGTCCTTCATTTTGAATATATAATCAGTTCGCAATGGCTACCAAGCCATTGCAGTGTAAGAATAAAAAACACATTCTACACAGGGGCCTCTCCATCGGCCTCGCCAATTTCGCAAATTTGATGGAAAAGATGTGTATGCACCGCGCTTGTGCGAATCAGGGTTGCACCGTTGTTGCAATCGGATAACGCGCAAGAGTGTTGGTCAGGATGTCTGGATTGTTAGGATAAAGTCCGGCAAGCTCGCCGAATACCGGAAGCTTGCTGGTTGATGCAGTAGAACCGTTTTGCCGATTGCCCCTACTTAGTATGGTCAGAACCATTTGCTCACCAAACGCCGTCGTTACGCTCGATTCGTTCGAAGCGCCCGATGTCGATCGGGTGCGCATCCGGCAACCGCTTCTCCGCATCCGCGCCCCGTTGTGACGACAGCGCATCGCGCTGAGTCTCACACATCAAGGCAATTTCCCTCCCCCAGCCTTCCCGTCCCGCATACACCCCTGTACTTATCGCTGTTGCATGGCGCATGCGCCGTCAACGATGAAGAACGTGCTTATCCGCAGTTGCTGCGGGAACGATAGCGAGAGGCTATCGGTTTCCGCAGGCCGGAAGCACCGCCATCGCTGACGTCAGGCGCCAGCAATGGCACGTATGGCTTACGGGCCGCGGAGCACAAAAAATGAAGCGTATGCTTTTCAACGCGACACAGCAGGAAGAACTGCGTGTTGCCATTGTCGATGGGCAAAAACTCATCGACATCGACATCGAAACAACCGGACGCGAACAACGCAAGTCCAATATCTACAAGGGTGTCATCACCCGCATCGAACCCTCCCTGGAAGCCTGCTTCGTCAGCTACGGCGAAGACCGCCACGGTTTCCTGCCGTTCAAGGAAGTCGCCCGTACCTACTTCAAGGAAGGCGTGGACGTCCGCAATGCCACCATCAAGGAAGCGCTGCGCGAAGGCCAGGAACTGATGATCCAGGTCGAAAAGGAAGAACGCGGCAACAAGGGCGCTGCCCTGACCTCGTTCGTCTCGCTGGCCGGCCGCTACCTGGTCCTGATGCCGAATAATCCGCGCGGCGGCGGCGTATCGCGCCGTGTCGAGGGCGAAGATCGCCAGGAACTGCGCGAAACCATGGACAAGCTGGACATCCCGCAAGGCATGTCCGTCATCGCCCGCACCGCAGGCATCGGCCGCAACGTCGATGAGCTGCAATGGGATTTGAACTACCTGATGCAACTGTGGCGCGCAATCGAAGGCGCCGGCAAATCGGCACCGGGCGCATTCCTGATCTATCAGGAATCGTCGCTGGTCATCCGCGCCATCCGCGATTATTTCCAGCCGGACATCGGCGAAATCCTGATCGACACCGACGACATCTACGAACAGGCGCAGCAGTTCATGAGCCACGTGATGCCGGACATGGTGCATCGCGTCAAGCGCTACCGCGACGACGTGCCGCTGTTCTCGCGCTTCCAGATCGAACACCAGATCGAAACCGCCTACGCGCGCACCGTGCCGCTGCCTTCCGGCGGCGCCATCGTGATCGACCACACTGAAGCGTTGGTCTCGATCGACGTCAACTCGGCACGCGCCACCCGCGGCACCGACATCGAAACGACCGCCTTCAACACGAACTGCGAAGCAGCCGAAGAAGTCGCCCGCCAGTTGCGCCTGCGCGATCTCGGCGGCCTGATCGTGATCGACTTCATCGACATGGAGAACACGAAGAACCAGCGTGAAGTCGAGACCCGCCTGAAGGACGCGCTGCACTTCGACCGCGCCCGCGTACAGATGGGCAAGATTTCGCGCTTCGGCCTGATGGAACTGTCGCGCCAGCGTCTGCGTCCGTCGCTGTCCGACGGCAGCCACGTGACCTGCCCGCGCTGCAACGGCACCGGCCACATCCGCGATACCGAATCGTCCGCATTGCAAGTCCTGCGCATCATCCAGGAAGAAGCGATGAAGGAAAATTCCGCCGCCATCCACGTCCAGGCACCGGTCGATGTCGCCGCTTTCCTGCTGAACGAGAAGCGCGGCGAAATCCTGAAGATCGAAACGCGTCATCGCGTTGCAATCATCCTGATCCCGAACAAGCATCTGGAAACGCCGCATTACAAGCTGGAACGCATCAAGCACGACGATCCGCGCCTGGAAGATACGCAAGCCAGCTACGCGATGGCCGAGCAAGCCGAAACCGACATCAGCTACGGCAAACGCCAGAAGGAAGAAGCCAAGCCACGCCAGGAAGCTGTCGTCAAAGGCATCACGCCGGATCAGCCTGCCCCGATTGTCGAGCGCAAGGAAGCCGCAGCAGCCAAACCTTCAGCGGCGGCAGCTGCACCGGCCGCAAGCAAAGGCTTCTTCCAGAAGCTGATCGACCTGTTCATGGGCACGCCGGCACAACCTGCTCCGGTTGCAAAGCCTGCCGCTGCCGAAGACAAAAACCAGCGCAACCGTGCTGAACGCGGCGAACGTGGCGGTCGCAACCGCAACCGTCGTGGCGGTCGCGGAGGACGCGAACGCGGCGAAGAGCGCGAGGAATCCGGCAAGGCACCAGCGCCGGCAGCAGACACCCAGCAACAACAGCCGCGCGCTCCACGTCCACCGCGGGAACCGCGCGAAGCACGTGAACAACGCGAGGGCAATGAAAATCGTCGCGAACGGACACCGCGTCCGCCGCGCGAAGAACGCAAGGAAGCCGCTGCGCCTGTCGCTGCTGCAGTCGAGGCCGAACAGCCTCTCCTGCAACAACGCCCAGTTGCGCCTGCAAGCGAAGCGATCGATGGTGCAATTGCCTCAGCAGAATCGCCGATCCTCGACGTCAACGGCAATCCGCTGGAAGCTACGGGTGAAGACCAACCGCGTCGTCGTCGTCGTCGCGGCGGCCGCAACCGTAATCGCCGCGATCGCGAGAATGTGGAGAACACGGAAAATGCCGAGAATGAAGACGGCGAGAATTCCGTGACCGCCCTGCAGGAAATTACGCTGCTGGACGAAGCAGCCGAAGCCCCGGCAACGAAGCCGCATGTCGATGCGCACGCCATGGCAGCAGCCGTCGTCAACGAAGCGATTGTCGAACCGGCACCGGTTGCTGTCGAAGCAGCTGTGGCCGTACCTCAGCAGCAGGAACCTACAGTCGTCGCGGCGTCAGTCGAAGCGGCTGTTGAGACGGTTGCCGATACGACTGCAGCCGAACCCGAGATCGTCACGATTGCGCAGGAAACTGTTGCGGAAGTCGATAAGCAAATCATCGACGCACCGGTTGCAGCTGCAGAACTGGCTCATCAGCAAACACTGTTTGCTGCCGAAACCGTCAGCGAAACGCCGACAGCAGCACCGGCGGCTTCGACAGATGCAGCAGTCGCTCCCGCATCCGCGGATACCCTGGATTCCGTCCTGCGCGCCGCAGGCCTGGAACTGGCATCGACCGATCCGATCAAGCTGCGTGCAGCACAAGAAGAAGCTGCCAGGTTCGTCGCCGCACCACGTGTACCGCGTGAACGCAAACCGCTGCCGCCGGCATCGAACGAGCCGCTGGTCCAGATGGAAACCAAGCAATAAT
>DATDLO010000058.1:0-4703 GCA_036519215.1 Oxalicibacterium sp. | reverse complement strand
ATTTCCGCGATCACCAGTCCGCGCGGTTCCGCGATTTCCACATGACTGACCTTGCCGAACAGATCAATCTGCAGTCCGGTCGCGGGGCTGCGGATGTCGATCAGGCGCGGTTCGATGGCATTGGCGAACTGACGCGCATCGAGCGCACGCAGTGCAGGGAAACAGCCGGAAATTTCGATCAGGGTCTTCATGGTTTTCAACAGAACGGATGGCCCGCCGGTAAGCGTTGCAGGGGCAATCCCATGCCGCAATCGCATACCGGTGCAGCCGGGTATTATCGCCATCCGCGGCCGCTTGGCAAGCCGCAGAAAGATGAAAGTGCAACAAGGCATTTCCACAACTTTTAACAATCCATAACATTCCCCTCGGGCAAATGACGGTAACTTGTCGCTATTCGTTGCGATAGAATCGCCGGTTGTCCTGAACAGGCCGGATTTCCAATTACCCCCATGTCCAAGCGTGTGCCATCCATCCGCTCCAAGCTCGTGCTGCTCGTCACAGCATGCGTGCTGCCGGCATCGCTGATGGCGGTCGTGCTGATCGGGCACGATTATCAACGTACGCGCGAGCTGCTGCTGTCGAACCTGCTGGGTACGGCGCGCGCGATGGTGTCGGTCGTCGACAGGGACATGACGAGCATCGAATCGTCGCTGATTGCATTGGGTACCTCGCCCTACCTCGCCTCGAAAAACTATGGCGCCTTCTATCGGCAGGCCCGCAGCGTGCTGAAGATCCAGGCCGAACAGGGTGACATCAACATTGCGCTGCTCGACCGCAGCGGCAAGCAGTACATCAACACGCGCCGCTCGTTCGATGCACCGCTGCCGTCGCGCAGCCGCTTCAAGGGCATTGAGGCGGTATTCGATACCGGACAGCCCGTCATTTCCGACCTGTTCGTCGGCGAAGTCACACAACGGCCGTTGCTGGTAATCGGCGTGCCGATTTCATTGCAAGGCAATGGCAAGGTCGATTACAGCCTGAACGCCGGCATTTTCCCCGAACGTTTCGAGAAACTGCTGCATCAGCAGAAGCTGCCGGAAGGCTGGATCGCCGCTATCTTCGACGGCAACGGCAACATCATCGCGCGCACGCGTGACATGCAGCAGTACGTCGGCAAACCAGGGACGCCGGAGATGATCGAGCGCATGGCCGCAGCCAGCGAAGACACCTTCACCAGCACCACCTACGACGGCGTGCAGGTACACACGGTATTCAGCCGTTCGTCGCTGTCCAACTGGTCGCTGGCGATCGGCATCCCCACGCAAAGCATCACGGACGAACTGCACAATACGTTGTTCTGGCTGAGTTTTGCGACGATCGCCCTGCTTGCCAGCAGCCTGACGGCAGCGTGGCTGATCGGCGGCCGCATCGCCGAATCGATACGCGGCCTGACCGGTCCGGCGCTGGCACTCGGCTCGGGCGACGTCGTCAGCGTGCCACCGCTGCATTTGCGGGAAGCCGATGAAGTCGGCCGCTCACTGGTCAAGGTATCGGAACTGCTGCATCGCGCGCAGCATCAGGCAAACCACGATGCGCTGACGGGACTGGCAAACCGTGCCCTCTTCAACGAAATCGTCAGCCAGCAACTGCTGCTATGCGAGCGCAACAACACGCCACTGGCGATTCTTTACATCGATCTCGACGGCTTCAAGGCAGTCAACGACCGCCACGGCCACGAAACCGGCGACAAGCTGCTGTGTAATGTCGCCGCGCGTCTCAAGGGCGGCAGCCGCAATTCCGATGTGGTGGCGCGCCTGGGCGGCGACGAATTCGCCATCGTGATGGTCGGCGCGACGATGGAGGATGGCGTGCTGGTCGGCGAAAAGCTGGTCGACAGCATTTCCGCGCCCTATCTGATCAACGGACTGGAACTGCACGTCTCGGCCAGCATCGGCGTGGCTGCCTATCCGGATTCTGGCGTCACCAGCGACGCGCTGCTGCACCATGCCGACGGCGCGATGTACAAGGCCAAGGGAATGGGACGCCGGCAGGTGGCGACGGCGAGCTGATCCGTTTCTCATTTCCTTCCGCTTCTGCCGTTTCTATTACCGCGTTTTTATCACTGTGCTGCTATTGCTGTAGTTCTATCGCTACTTTCTCAGTGCACGAATGGAAGCATGGGCAGAAAAATCAGGTATCAATAAAAAAGGCGGAATTCATCCGCCTTTTCTTTGCCATTCCCCTAGCCCTTGTACAAATCCTCGGGCGGATCGTTCGGTCCTGGCACCGGCGCGGTATTCGGCGGCGCATTGCCCGGTGTCGGCGGTGATGGCGAAAACAGGCGCTCCCAGAAACTCTTCTGTTCCTCGACGTCCAGCGCATGCACGGCATCGCTGCTGCCCACGTATTCGGTATAGGTCCAATCGCCGTCTGCCTGCGTGACGCCCGGCGGCACGATGGGCGCGAATTCCTGCATGCCGCGCAAGGCGACGCGCATGTAATCGCTCCAGATCGGCAGCGCCAGCGTGGAACCGAATTCCCGGCTGCCCAGTGTGCGCGGCTTGTCGAATCCCATCCAGGCGACAGCGACGATATTGCGGCCGTAACCGGCAAACCAGCCGTCCAGCGAATCGTTGGTGGTGCCGGTCTTGCCCGCCAGATCGCTGCGGCCCACGCGCTGGCCCGCCGCATAGCCGGTACCCGAGCGCACCACATCGCGCAGCATCGAATCCATGATGAAGGCATTGCGCGGCGACAGCGCGCGCGCCGTCTCGTCGCCCGCCTGCGGGTGGTTGGCCTCCTGCAGCACGTTGCCGCGCGCATCCACGACCTTCTGGATCAGGTAAGGCGACAGCCTGAAACCGCCATTGGCGAATACCGCATAGGCGCTTGCCATCTGCAGCGGCGTCACTGAACCGGTGCCGAGCGTCAGCGTCAGGTTGGTCGGCTGGCGCTCCGGATCGAAACCGAAGCGCGCCAGATGTTCCTTCGCATAAGGCGGCGTGATCTTGCGCAGCACACGGATCGCTACCATGTTCTTCGATTTCTTCAGGCCGATGCGCATCGCGATCGGGCCGTCGTACTGATCGTCGTCGTTACCCGGATTCCATACCTTGCCGTTCTCTTCCGGCATTTCGCCGGGAGCGAACTGCGCATCGTAGACCAGCGTGCCCGGCGAAAAACCACGTTCCAGTGCCGCCGAATAGATGAAAGGCTTGATCGTCGAACCCGGCTGACGCCATGCCTGCGTGACATGGTCGAACTGGTTCATCGTGAAATCGAAGCCGCCGACCATCGCGCGGATCGAACCGTCCTGGCCATTGATTGCTACCAGCGCCGCTTCCACTTCCGGCAATTGCGAGATCGACCAAATCTGCTTGCCGCGCACCTTGCTCTGCACGATGCGGATCACCGAGCCGGGCTTGATCTTCTTCTGCTCGGAAGCCTTGGACGACAGGCCGGATGCGGCGAAACGCAAACCGCTGCCGGTGATTTCCACCGTCTCGCCGGACAGCAGCATCGCACGCACCAGCTTCGGCGTCGCATCCAGCACGACAGCAGCCTGCAGATCGTCGCTGTCCGGGTGTTTGACCAGCGTATCGGCGATTTCTTCCTGGCGATCCTCGGCATCCTTAGGTAACGTGATGAACGCTTCCGGGCCGCGATAGCCGTGGCGGCGATCGTAATCCAGCACGCCGCGCCGCACTGCCGCATAAGCCGCATCCTGGTCGGCCTTGGTCAACGTCGTATAGACGGAAAAACCGTTGGTGTAGGTTTCATCCTTGTATTGCGCATACATGTACTGACGTACAGATTCGGCCGCATATTCGGCATGCGTTTTCAGGCGGTTGCCGTCTTCCTGCACGTGCAGCTTCTCGGCGGCGGCTTCCTTGTATTGCTTGTCGTCGATGAAGCCCAGTTCATGCATGCGCTTCAGGATGTATTGCTGGCGTTCGGTCGCGCGCTTCGGATTGACGACAGGATTCGCCGTCGCCGGCGCCTTCGGCAATCCTGCCAGCATCGCAGATTCGGCAATCGTCAGATCCTTGATCTCCTTGCCGAAATAGATGCGCGCGGCGCTGCCGAAACCATAGGCACGCTGTCCCAGATAGATCTGGTTCATGTACAGCTCGAGAATCTGGTCCTTCGTCAGGTTGTGCTCGATCTGATAGGACAGCAGCACTTCCTGCAGCTTGCGCGTATAGGTTTTCTTGCGCGTCAACAGGAAGGTACGCGCGACCTGCATTGTGATCGTCGACGCGCCCTGCGAACGGCTGCGAACCAGGTTCGCCAGCCCTGCCCGCACGATGCCGAGGAAATCGACGCCGCCGTGTTCGTAGAAATTATTGTCCTCGATCGCGATGATCGCGTTCTTCAGGCTGTCCGGCACATCGGTGATCGGCACGAAATCACGGCGCTCCTCGCCATACTCGCCGATCAATACATTGTCGGCCGTATAGACGCGCAGTGGAATCTTGGGACGGTAATCGGTCAGCGCGTCGATCGGCGGCAGATTCGGAACGATGAACAGCGCAGTGAAGAGAATGCCGAGAATGATCGTGGCGACCAAACCAAGTCCGCCAACGATGGCAGCCTGGCGCAACTTGATATCGGTCGGACGTTCCGACCATGCGACGATGGCGGAGGAAAGTTTGGAAAAAAACCGCAATGCGAACCCCTGTCAAATCTGGTATGCGCCGCAACTTTAACAGGCATTGCACGATCGGGTTGCAACCAATTGTTATCTTGCAAAAATTACATGG
>DATDLO010000057.1:0-2915 GCA_036519215.1 Oxalicibacterium sp. | reverse complement strand
CGCCACCACGAAGGCACGCACGCCGCCCGGATAGTTGCGGCCCAGCGCCGAAGCAGCCCGGTTCTCCGAACTCATCAGCGCGATATGCAGCATGTTGGCACGCGACAGGCGCGAGCCGACGCGCAGGCGCGACGAACTGTGCTTGATGCGATCGACGTCATCGTCGGTCACCTGGAGGATCTCGTCCATGTCCTGATGCGATTCGACGACTACCATCGCCGTCATCAGCTTGGTGATCGATGCAATCGGCAAAGTCACGTTCGCATTCTTTTCGAGCAGCACTTCGGATGTCGACTGGTCCAGCACGAGCGCCACGTTCGACGCCAAGTCCAGCGGATCACGCGTCAGGTTCAGGCCGGCCAGATCGCCGGCCGACATCACAGGCGGCACGATCGATACCGCAGGCTTGGCCACGCGCTCATAGATCACCTTGCGCTTGCCGCGCACCATGACGACCTTCTTGACGAGTTTTTCCTTGGAATTGAGCGAAACGGTGCGGCGACCGGAACTGCGTGTGGATTTTTTTGCGGCGACTTTCTTCTTGCTGCCGGAAGCCGTCTTCTTGCTGACGTTGCGCTTGGCAACGGTCTTGCTCTTGGTAACGCTGGCTTTCTTGACCGTCGTTTTTTTGGCGGAAGTGATCGGTTCCTTGGCTTGAGCCACAGAAACATTGCACATGACCAACAAGGATAAGCATATCCCCAGCGCGGATTTAATCATCTGCGACTCCCGAATCGGACCAACAAAATTGCTTGCAGTGTAGCAAATCATCAAAAATGTGCAAGAGAATTAGGTAGTTAGCGTTATTCATTAATCCATTTTCTTCACTAGATGTCATCATTTTGTCAGTTTTCAGCCACGCTGGGGCCGATCTGGTCTGCGGCCTCATTTCCGCACGACGAACGCCACGCCGACGACTGCAAGCACCATGCCTGCCATGCCGGCCAGGCTGAAGGATTCGCCGAATGCCGCCCAGGCCATCAGGGCCGTGGTCGGCGGTGTCAGGTACAGCAGGCTGGTCACCTGCGTCGCTGCGCTTTTTCGGATCAGGGCGAACAGCAGGAAGATCGCACCGATCGACAAGGCCAGCACCGACCACGCCCAGGCACCAATGAACGCCCATGTCCACTGCACGGTGGACAGCGACGGCGACATATCTTCGAAAAAGATTGCCAGCGGCAGCACCACAGCAAGCGAAGCCGCAAACTGGACGATGGTGCCGGTACGCAGATCGAAGCGCGGGCAATAGCGTTTCTGATAGAGCGTACCGATCGTGATCGACAACAGCGCCATCACGCACAGCGCAATGCTTTGCCACGTCAGGCCGATCAGCGAAATCTTGTTCGCCACCACCAACACCACACCGCACAAACCGAACATCAGTCCGATCCATTGCCGGCCATGCACACGTTCGCCGACCAGCGGTGCGGCAAACGCCGTCAGCACCGGCTGCATGCCGACGATCAGTGCCGACAGGCCGGCCGGCATGCCGAGCTTGATCGCGCACCAGACGCCAGCCAGATAACCCGCCTGCAACAGAATGCCGGCGACAGCGATGTGGCGCATCGCTCCCATCGGCCAGGGCGCGCGCATGATCAGCACCAGCGGCAACAGGAGGAACAGTACGCCGAGAAAACGCAGCGACAGGAAAGTTAACGGCGGCGCATACGGCAGACCGTACTTGGCCGCGATGAATCCGGTACTCCAGAGCACCACGAACAGCCAGGGAACCGAAGCCAGCCATGGATTGCGGTTGGAAGAAACAGCGAAGGAAGAAAAAGTATTGCCGGTAGCACGCATGATGTTTCGATGAAAGGCACTGCACCGGGAAATCGTGCAGTGGTGCCGCGGCAGTATGGTCCAGTAATTCAGACGCTGTAGTTTCCGTCATGCGGCGCATCCGCATTGTGGGCCATCTGCAGAAAATATGCTCGGCATGCAGTGCGGCAATGCAGTTGATGTCCGCCAGGGAAACTTTTCCCATAATGTATTTTTCATCCAGCACGATCTTCCATGCAGGTGCTGCATCAGGCGTGCAGCCTTGATGAAGAACGAATCGATGAAAAAGAAATGCGCGGAGTGAAAAAAAATCGCGTCACGCACATCGATGCGTGACGCGTCATCTATCGCGCGTCGAATGCCAGCTCTTGAAAATCAGGCGGCGCCGATTTCGCAGCCGCGACTTTGCAGTCCCGCCAGCAGTGCGACGAAAGCCTCTTCCGCCTGCTGCGGCTCGCCCTTCACGCCCAGTTCGATGTGGCGGCGCGTCTGTGCATCGCCGACGCTGGGCAGGCTGAACACTTTCACTGTGGGGAAAGCACGCTCGATGGTTTCCATCAGCGGCGTCAACGCCGATTCCATCGCCTCGAACACCAGCACCGATTTTTCCAGATGCGGCCGCTGGTGGAACAGATGCGCGTAATGCGTATCGAGCGCCCATTCGATCATCGGCCACGCCATCACCGGGAAGCCCGGCAGGAAGTAATGCGCACCGCCGTTGCCATGCCGGATCGCAAAACCCGGAATCTTGTTGTACGGATTCGGCACGATGTCCGCGCCTTGCGGAAACTCGCCCATCTTCAGCCGATGCAGGTTTTCCGGACGATCGGGATCGAAATCCACCTTCGCTTCGCGCGCCATGTCCAGCATGCGCTCGCGGATTTTGTCCCTGGCCTGCGGATGCAATACCAGCGGTACATCCAATGCGGCGGCAGCGCACTGCCGCGTGTGATCGTCTGGCGTTGCGCCGATACCGCCGCAGCTGAACACGACATCGTCGCTGGCGAAGGTGCGCTTCAATGTCGCCGTGATGCGTGCCGGATCGTCGCCTATGCATTCGGACCATGACAGCGACAGGCCGCGCGACGCCAGCAGTTCGACGACCTTGGCGAAATGCTTGTCGACGCGTTTGCCGG
>DATDLO010000056.1:0-3628 GCA_036519215.1 Oxalicibacterium sp. | reverse complement strand
CCGCCGCTCAGAGTCAGACTGTCGCTGCTAGAAAAACCGGCGCCCAGCATGATGTTGCCGGTCGGCTTTTCCGTCACGGCGAAGTTGACGTCCACCTGATCGGTCTTGCCCGGCACATCCGGCGTCTCAACCTTCACGTCGGTGAAGTAGTCAAGACGGTCCACACGATCGCGCGACAGCTTGATCTTCTCGCCGTCATACCAGGAATTCTCGAATTGCCGCAGTTCGCGACGAATGACTTCGTCGCGCGTCTTCGTATTGCCCGCGATATTGACGTTGCGCACGTAGACACGTCGGCCCGGATCGACAAAAATCGTGAACGCAACCTGCTTCTTCTCGCGATCGATCTGCGGATTCGCATTGACGTTGGCGAACGCATAGCCGAAATTGCCCATGCGTTCGGTGATGTTCTTCGTACTGGCCGTCAGCTTCTCGCCCGAATACACGTCGCCGGCCTTCAACTGCACCAGCGAAGCCATCTCCGCGTCACGGCCAAACATCTCGCCTTCCAGCTTGACGCCGGAGACCGTGTATTTCTCGCCTTCGCTGATGTTGATCGTGATGTAGATGTCTTTCTTGTCCGGCGTGATCGATACCTGCGTCGATTCGACGCGCATCTCGATATAGCCGTTGTTCTGGTAGAAGGACTTCAGCGTATCGATATCCGCAGCGAGTTTCTGCTTAGAATACTGATCCGCTTTCGTGTACCAGGTAAACCAGCCCGGCGTACGCAAGGCCAGTTTCTTGACGAGATCTTTTTCGCTGAACGCCTTGTTGCCGATGATGCTGATGTTCATGATACGGGCGGCATCGCCTTCGTCGACCGCGAAATTGATCGCTACGCGGTTGCGTTCCAGCGGCGTGACCGTCGTCGTGATGGCGACCGAATACAGGCCGCGCGACAGGTATTGCCGCTTCAATTCCTGCTCGGCGCGATCGACCAGCGACTTGTCGTAGATACGGGATTCGCCGACGCCGATTTCCTTCAGCGCCTTTGTCAGCGTCTCCTTGTCGAATTCCTTGGTGCCGCTGAATTCCACGCTGGCAATTGCCGGACGCTCCTCGACGAACACGACCAGCACGTTGCCTTCCGTCTCGATGCGGACATCCTTGAAGAAGCCCGTTGCATACAGCGCCTTGATCGCCGTCGTACCTTTTTCATCGGTGTAGGTATCACCTACGCGTACTGGCAGATAGCTGAACACCGTACCCGGTTCGGTACGCTGGATGCCTTCGACACGGATGTCTTTGACGGTAAAGGGATCGACCGCATACGCATGGCTTGAGCACAATGCGAAGGCAGCAATGGCAATGAGGCGGCGGGGAAACGACGGCAAGGTGAAACGCTCAGAATGTAATTTCATCGGCTATGGTAATCAAGATACTTGGTCAGACCCGGCAAGGTGCGCGCTGTCAGGAAACAAGCCGGTTGATGTCGTTGAAGACTGCCACCAGCATCAGGGTCATCAGTATCCCCACACCTGCCCGTTGCGCGATCTCCCCGAAGCGCTCGGAAACCGGGCGGCCCGTCAAAACTTCGACAGCATAATACAGCAAATGCCCGCCATCCAGCACCGGAATGGGGAGCAGATTCATGACGCCCAGACTGATGCTGACGAAGGCGATGAAACTCAGGTAGCTGATCCAGCCGATGCGCGCCGTTTGTCCCGCATAATCGGCGATCGTGATCGGCCCGGTCACGTTCCTCCAGGAAACCTCGCCGACGATCATTTTGCCGACCATCTTGACCGTCATCGCGCTGGTATCCCAGGTCTTCTTTACTGCCTTGCCCAAGGCGGCCAGCGGGCCGCTGCCGGCGGTGACCATTTCCGGCATCATCGCCACTTCGACCTTGATGCGGCCGAATGTCCGGCCGTCCTGTTCGAGCGTTTCCGGCGTCACCGGCAAAGTCAGTGTTTGGCCACGGCGCAGCAGGCGCACTTGCAGCGTTTTGCCGGCAGCGGCGCGCACTGCATCGACAAAAGCTATGCCATCGCGAATCGGTTTGTTGTCGACGGCAAGGATTTCATCGCCCTGCTGCAATCCCGCCAGCATGCCCGGGCCATCCGGTACGATCCGACCGAGTACTGCCGGCGGCCGCGCCAGATCGATGCCCAGATCAGCCAGAAAGTCACCTTCCAGTTTTTCCGTCGGTACGCTGTCGACTGGAATAATGGCAGTTTCCTGTGCGCCAGCCGTATCCACTACATCCAGCCTCGCCGGCTTGCGGTCGACGACGGCTTGCACCATCAGCCAACGCAAGTCGCCCCAGGCCTGTACCGGCTCGCCGTTGACGGCCGTCACGCGCTCGCCGCCACGCAGGCCTGCCTGCCAGGCAATCGATTGTTCAGATGGCGCACCCAGCTTGGCCGCCGGCTCCGGAATGCCATGGCTGTACAACCCTGCGAACAACAGGATCGCCAGCAGAAAATTGGCGATTGGTCCCGCAGCCACGATCGCGATACGTTTCCATACCGACTGCCGCGTGAATTCGCGCTGCATATCCTGTGGCGACACATCGGCAAGATCGCCGTCGCGCGCATCCAGCATCTTCACGTAACCACCCAGCGGCAGCATCGACACGGCCCATTCGGTCTGGTCCGTGCCAAAGCGGCGCGACCAGACGACCTTGCCCATGCCGACAGAAAAGCGCAGTACCTTCACATTGCACCAGCGCGCCACCAGATAATGGCCAAGCTCGTGCACGATGATCAGCACGCCGAGAACGACGGCGAAGGCAAGGATGGTTTGCAGCAGCATCATGATGGCTGGATATTGGACAGAGCAATTTCCCGGGCGCGGCGATCCTGTTCGCACACCGATTCGATATCGGCGATCGAGCAGAGCGGCAACGCATCCATTACGCGGGCGATCAGGTCATTGATCGTGCGGAAGCCGATGCGCCGGTCGAGGAAAGCCTGTACCGCCACCTCGTTGGCTGCATTCATGACAGCCGGTGCCGATCCGCCCGCGTGCAATGCATCATACGCCAGTTTCAGGCAGGGAAAACGCTGCAGATCCGGCTGCTCGAACGTCAGCTGCGCGATCTGCACCAGGTCGATAGGCGCGACCCCGGAAGTAATGCGTTCCGGATAGGCCAGCGCATGCGCGATCGGCGTACGCATGTCGGGATTGCCGAGCTGCGCCAGCACCGAACCGTCCACATAGGACACCATCGAATGCACGACGCTCTGCGGGTGGATGACGACATCGATATCAGTCGCCGACACACCGAACAGCCAGTGGGCCTCGATGACTTCCAGCCCCTTGTTCATCATCGTCGCCGAATCGACGGAAATCTTGCGGCCCATCACCCATTTCGGATGTGCGACCGCCTCTTCGCATGTCACCTTGTCCAGCGTATCCAGCGCACGTTTCAGAAAGGGGCCGCCGGAAGCAGTCAGCAGGATTTTTGCGATGCCATGATTCTGGGGCTCACGGCTGTAGCCGGCCGGCAGGCACTGGAAGATCGCATTGTGTTCGCTGTCGATGGGCATCAGCACCGCACCGCTGGCAGTGACCGCATCCATCAGCAACTGACCGGACATGACTAGCGCTTCCTTGTTCGCCAGCAGCACCTTCTTGCCGGCGCGCGCTGCCGCCAATGTCGGCGCCAGTCCGGCTGCAC
>DATDLO010000055.1:0-3566 GCA_036519215.1 Oxalicibacterium sp. | reverse complement strand
GCGCGCGTGATGCTGAAGGACGCGCCGATTCTGTTGCTCGACGAAGCAACCAGCGCGCTCGATTCGGAAGCGGAAGCGGCGATCCAGGCCAGCCTGTACAACCTGATGGAAGGCAAGACGGTCGTTGCCATCGCACACCGTCTGTCGACGATCGCGGCGATGGACCGGCTGATCGTGCTGGACAAGGGCCGCATCGTCGAAGAAGGCACGCATCGCGAACTGCTGGCGCAAGGCGGTTTGTATGCGCGCCTGTGGGCGCACCAGAGCGGGGGCTTCCTCGGCGAGGAAGCGGACGACGAACTGGTTGCCAACGGGTGACTTGCGCACGATGAAGGCAGGTGCTTCATCGTGCCTTGATCTCTGCTTTGCCTGTGCTGCCTATTTCGTACGCACCTCGATCATGTTCCATCCATTGTTACGCATGATGTCGCGAAGCATCCGCCGTTGCCGGCGAATTTTTCCGCGCGAATTCCTGCGTCGCCCAATCGAGAAACACGCGCACGCGTGGCGACAGCTGCCGGTTGCGCGGATAGACCAGCGATACCGGCGCCGATGGCGGTGGACGGTCGTGCAGCACGGTGACGAGGCGTCCGCTTTTCAG
Source organism: Oxalicibacterium sp. (assembly GCA_036519215.1). Classification (GTDB taxonomy): domain Bacteria; phylum Pseudomonadota; class Gammaproteobacteria; order Burkholderiales; family Burkholderiaceae_D; genus Oxalicibacterium. The sequence goes on along the minus strand of DATDLO010000055.1, from coordinate 2,965 downwards.
GTCTTCCTCGATATGGAATCGCGGCACCTGCGCGAGCCCCAGTCCGAGACGTATGCCGGCCAGATAGCTTTCCGGTCCGGTCACCGACAATGTCGCCGGCAGCATTACGCTTTCGTGTGCAGCGCCACCGGTGAATTCCAGCGGCATCAGGTTGCCGGTCGAGATCAGGCGAATGCCGACCATGCGATGTCCATCGAGCGAGGCGATATCGGTCGGTGTGCCGAACTTTTCAAAATATTCCGGCGTGCCGCAGGTCACGCGATCCAGCATCGCTACCTGGCGCGCGACCAGATCGCTGTCCGGCAGCTTGCCGTAGCGCAGCGCGCAATCCATGCCTTCCTGTACCAGATCGACCCAGCGGTCGCTTTCGCTGAGTGATAACTCGATCTCGGGGTGCTGCGAGAAAAAAGCCGGCAATGCCGGCATCAGGAAATGGCGCGCCAGCGTGCCTTGCACTTCCACCCGCAGCATGCCCCTGGGCATTGCGCCGCTGAACGCGCCTTCGGCATCTTCGACGTCGTCGAGAATCGCCAGGCAGCGGCGGTAATACGCCTCGCCGTCCAGCGTCGGTTTCACGGTGCGCGTGGTCCGTTGCAACAATCGCACGCCCAGTCTTTCCTCCAGTTGCCGGATCACCTGTGTGACGGTCGAGCGCGGCACGCCGGTGTCGTTCGCCGCCAGCGTGAAGCTGCGGCGCTCCACGATGCGGGTGAACAGCCGCATGGCATCGAGTTTGTCCATTGGCGCGGTTTATCTGCTTATTGTTCGTTTAAATGGAATAGTAATGGCAATTTAGCATAGATTATTTTTCTCCGGCGGACCGCCATAGTGTCGGTCACGGCGCCGCTGTCGGCGCTTTCACCGACAAACCGAAGGAGAAAAATCATGAACGCAACACAAAACAACAAGGTCGCCATTGTCACAGGTGCATCCCGCGGAATCGGCGCTGCTATTGCACAACGGTTGGCTCGTGACGGATTCGTCGTCGTCGTTAACTACGCAGGCCGGGCCGATGCGGCCGAAACCGTGGTGCGACAGATCGAACAGGCTGGCGGTCGTGCGATTGCCGCCCAAGCAGATGTCAGCGATGCGGCAGCCGTGGCGCGGATGTTTGATGCAACCGAAGCGGCATACGGTGGCGTCGACGTGCTCGTTAACAACGCCGGCATCATGAAAGTCGCACCGCTGGCCGAAAGCGACGATGCGTTGTTTGACAGCCAGATCTCGATCAACCTCAAAGGCACCTTCAATACCTTGCGTGAAGCCGCACGCCGATTGCGCAGTGGCGGGCACGTCGTCAACCTGTCGTCCAGTGTGGTTGGCTTGTACCACCCGGGATATTCGGTTTATGCGGCGACCAAAGCAGGTGTCGAAGCAATAACGCATGTGATGACCAAGGAAATGCGCGGCCGCAATATCACGGTCAATAGCATTGCGCCCGGACCGACGGCAACCGAGTTGTTTCTCGCGAATCCGCAAGAGGTGATCGATCGCCTTTCCAAACAACCGCCGCTTGAACGTCTCGGTCAGCCGGACGAGATCGCTTCTGTAATCGCGATGCTCGTCGGCCCGGATGGTGCATGGGTCAACGGCCAGACGATTCGCGTCAACGGCGGCATCATCTAATCGACTTTGCCGCGCAAGCCCGCAAGGCTTGCCTGACATGACTTGTCGGTGACGTTCGCGATTGGCGCGGGCGTTGCCTTTCCTTGACCCCGGCAACAGGAGCAACCAATGTCGAACGAAACTGCACTTGTCTTCCCTGGCCTCGCACCGTTTTACGAGAAAGGAAGGCCGTTGAGCTACGCCCTTCTGCGAATCGCCTTCGGTCTGACAATTGTCACCCATGGTCTGCCTAAGCTGACAGGCTCCGCACACGGCTCGATGGCGGATCCGATGGCGGGATCGATCAATCTCATAACCAATGTGTTGCACCTGCCGTTTGCGCCGCAACTTGCCGTGTTCGTCGCGCTGCTTGAGACGTTCGGTGGCCTTGCGGTTGCATTCGGTCTGGCGACCCGGATATTCGCGTCCATGCTGACGATTCAGATGGCCGTTATTTGCGTCGCTCTTGGCCCGATTTATCCGTGGATCGATCGTGGTTTTGAGTATCCGTTGATCTTGGGTTTCGTCGCGCTGATGATTACCATCCAAGGCGGTGGCAAGTGGTCGGCAGATCGGTTGATAGGTAGAGAGGTCTAACCCCATCACCTCAACCACACGCACATACGAATTGGCGCCGATAAGCGAAGGAGAAGAAAATGTCTCCAGAAATGGTTGACACCGGCGCTGCAATGCGCACGACGGCACACAGCTTATTGTCGTGCGGAGGCCGAAGAACTTATTCGTATCGTGTCTTGCCGACCAGCAGCAATGCGATCAGCGTCAGCAGCGCGGACACGGCGAGGTAGTAGCCGACATACTGCAGGCCGTAATGCGTGGCCAGCCAGGTTGCCGCATACGGTGCCAGGGAGGCGCCGAAGATGCCGCCAAGGTTGAACGTCAGCGAGACGCCGGTGTAGCGGATTTCTGCCGGGAACAGTTCGGACAGCATCGTGCCCAGCGGGCCGTAGGTCATGCCCATCAGCCCCAGCCCCAGCGACAGGAAGAAGGTCACGCCGATCAGGCTGTCTTTTGCGAACAGCGGCGCCATCAACAGGCCGAACAATATGATCGCAACCGATACGAGAATCATCGTGATGCGGCGACCGTAGCGATCGGCCAGCAATGCGGAAACGGGAATCGTGATCGCAAAGAACACCACCGCAAACAATTGCAGGACAAGGAATGTCTCGCGCGAATAGCCGAGCGCGGTCGTGCCCCAGCTCAGCGCGAACACCGTCATCAGATAGAACAGCACGAAAGTCGCCAGCGCAATCACCGTGCCCAGCACCAGCATGCGGCCGTGTTCGCGGAATACAGTGGCGATCGGCACCTTCACCCGTTCACCTTCGTCGATCACTTT
>DATDLO010000054.1:0-7754 GCA_036519215.1 Oxalicibacterium sp. | reverse complement strand
GAAAAGTCATTTTCTTCATCCTCCAGCCCTTCAAGCATGTCCTCACAACGTAACGGCCTGTCCGATGCCCGGCTTTCCAGTCTGATGGAAGTGGCTGGCGAGGTGGTGTTGCGGCTCGATTCGCGGGGGGATATCCGGCATGCCAGCCAGCGCGCCATCGGTGCCATCGGACTGGATGACGCTGCGCCGCTGACAGGGCTGAACCTGTTCGATCTGGTGCGCCCGTCGGATCGTCATGCAATCGAGGCGGCGCTGCGGCAGGCGGCGGAGTCGCGCGAGGTTACACGTGTCAACGTGCGTCTGATGACGCAGGCCGGCGCCGTCTGGTTCGAACTGGAAATGATCGCGTGCGAGGCGGACGAAACGCAGGCGCTCGACATTCTTGTCGTCGGACGCGATGTTTCGGGTCTGCACGCGACGGAAGAGCGCCTGCGCCATATCGCGACGCATGACGAACTGACCGGCCTGCCGAACCGTTCGCTGCTGGCCGACCGCTTGCGGATGACGGTTGCGCAGTCGCGCCGTAGCAATGCCGGCTTCACGGTGGTCGCACTCGATCTGGATGGTTTCAAGAAGGTCAACGATGCGCTCGGCCATCCGGTCGGTGATGTGTTGCTGCGTGTGGCGGCCGACCGCCTGCGTGCGACCTTGCGCGATGGCGATACGCTGGCCCGCGTCGGCGGCGATGAATTCGTCGCAGTGCTGCCGGGTGTGATCGACGAACATGAAATCCACAACGTTGCGCGCCGCATGATTTCCGGCATGCAGCTGCCGTTCGAGATCAACGGCAATACGCTTTATGTCAGTACGTCGATCGGTGCGGCGATCTACCCGATCCACGGCGACAGCGACGTCAAGCTGCTGGCGCATGCCGATACGGCGATGTATCGCGCCAAGGAACTCGGCAAGGCGCGCTGTATCGTCTACAACCAGATGGCGTTCGACCAGATCGAGCACGATGTGTCGATGGAAGCAGCGATGTTCGAGGCGGTGCGCAATGGCGAGTTCCTGCTGCACTATCAGCCGATCGTCGATGCGGGCAGCGGCCAGATCATGGGTTTCGAGGCGCTGATGCGCTGGATGCGGCCGGACATCGGCCTGGTGTCGCCGGCGCAGTTCATTCCGATGGCGGAGGAAAACGGCCTGATCCATCTTCTCGGTGCCTGGGCATTGAAGGCAGCCTGCGTGCAGTTGAAGCGTTTCGAGGAGGCGGCCGGCCGTCCGCTATATGTATCTGTCAACGTCAGTCCGCGCCAGTTCCGCAACGACCAGTTCATCAACACGGTCGACGATGCGATCCGTCTTTCCGGCCTCGACGGTCATCAATTGCTGCTGGAAATTACCGAAGGCATCCTGATGGCGGATCCCGAGCATGCCGAGCAGCTTTTGACTAGAATTGCCAGTCGCGGCGTGCGCATCGCGATCGACGATTTCGGAACCGGCTATTCGTCACTGGTCTATCTGAAACGATTCCCGATCGCTGCATTGAAGATCGATCGCACCTTCATCCGCGATCTGCCGGATTCCGTCAAGGATGCAGCGATCTGCAATGTGGTACTGAGTCTTGCCAGCCACTTGAGTCTGCTGACGGTGGCGGAGGGCGTGGAGAACGAACATCAGTTGCGCTTCCTGTCTGCGCAGGGGTGTTCGCTGATACAAGGGTTTCATACGGGTAGCCCCATGTTGCCGGATGCTGTCATTGAAATACTGAAGGCAGACGCGGAAGCGCTGCAAAACTAGGCAACAAGAATTTGATTCATGAACACACATGACAGCATTGCGCTGAGCCCGGAAAAGACGCTCGATCTGCTGTTGACCCGCGTTAGGCAACGCGGCGATCTGCCCGGATTTTCGAAAGTCGTCAGTGCGATTGTCGGTGCCATGCATGGCGAGGACGATCGCGAATTCAGCATGACGCGCACCGTCCTGTCCGATCCGACGCTGACGCAGCGTGTGCTGCGGCTGGCCAACAGCGCGATGTATTCCGCATTCGGTCAGGGCATCAGCACCGTCTCCAAGGCTGTCATCGTGCTCGGTACGGAAACGATCGGCCATCTGGCGCTGGGATTGAAGCTGATCGACGGCCTGTCGGCGGCATCGCTGGGCACGTCGGAAACGCGCAACGAGATGGAGAAGGCGGTGCTGGCGGGAAAGATCGCGCGCCAGGTGGCGCTGCTCTCCGCGCGCCGAGATGCAGAGGAAGTTGTTGTCAGCTCCGTCCTGCATTCGCTCGGCCGGCTGATGGCTTCCTTCTACCTGCCCGAACATTGGGCGCAGATCCAGCAAGAGGCCGAGGAAAAGCGGCTTTCCAACAATGATGCTGCGCAAGGCGTGCTTGGCTTGAAACTGGACGAGATCGGTCGTCTGGTCGGCAAGCGCTGGGGACTGCCGAACGGGCTGGTTGCCAGCCTGACGGACATGCCGCCGCGCACCGATATCGTCGAACCCCTTGAACATACCGAATGGCTGGCAGCGGTGTCGACGATGTCGACACGCTGCGCCACCGTGCTTTGCGAAGACGATGCGGCGACTGCAGATCTCGTGGACATCGCCAGCGGCTATGCCGGCATGCTGGGGCTGGAGGCGGATGCGGTGCTGGTTGCTATCGACGCCGCGCAAAAGAATGCCGAGGAAGAGACGGCGGAAGAGAGCGGTGTCGAGGCGCCGGAAAAGCAGTTGCTGCTGCCGCTGGGGAAGCCGGCCGATTCCATCGATATCCTGCAGCGCGGCGTCGCCGACATGTGCGACGAAGTGATGACATCCAGCACCGGGCAGATGATGACGGTTGCGCTGGAAACCGTCTATCAGGGCCTGGGATTGAGCCGCGCGATTGCCTTTCTGCGTCACCATGAAGAAGGCCGCTACGTCGCACGCATGTGCCTTGGTGAATGCACGGAGGAACTGCTGCCGCGATTGAAGTTCAGCGATGCCTACCAGCCCGATGTCTTCCATGCCTCGCTTGCCAACGACAAGATGATCTATGTCGAAGATGCGCGTGCACGGGGTTTTGCCAGCAAGCTGCCGCGCTGGTGGCAGAACGAACTGGGTACGTCACACAGTTTCGTGATCCTGCCGTTGATGCTGAATTTCCACCCGGTCGGCTTCATCTACGGCGATTGGCATCCGTCGCTGCCGGTTTCGAACATCGCGCCGGGCGAGGTTGTATTGCTGGACGAATTGCGGGCACTGGTCGTCAAGGCAATCGAACAGCGTTGCCGCAAGGAGCCGTCCTGGGCCGCAACCATGCGCTGAATGCCATGGCCGCGATAATTGGGGACGGAGTCGTATATGATGATGCGACTCCCGTTTCTATCTTCATCGCATGGCCAGGCTTCCCCGACTCGTCGTTCCCAATCAGCCGCATCACGTGATCCAGCGCGGCAATGACCGCCAGCTGATCTTCCGCGAGACGGCCGACTACCTGTTTTTCCTCGATCGTCTGCGCGACGGTGGCCGCCAGTTCAAGGTGGCGATCCATGCCTATGTCCTGATGCCCAATCATCTGCACCTGCTGGTGACGCCTTCCGATGAGCAGGGCTTGTCGCGCATGATGCAATGGATAGGCCGGCTGTACGTGCCTTACTTTAACCACAAATATCACCGCACCGGCACCTTGTGGCAGGGGCGCTATCGGGCGACCGTGATCGACGCCGAGCGTTACCTGATGTTGTGTTCGCGTTATATCGAGTTGAATCCGGTGCGCGCCGGTCTGGTTTCGTCTGCAGGGGATTATCCATGGTCGAGTTACCAGCATCATGTCGGCATCAAGAGCGATCCGGTCATTACCGACCACTCCTTGTATTGGTCTTTGGGCAACACGCCGTTCGAGCGGGAGGCAACCTACCGTGGCCAGATCGAACAGGGTCTGGACGAGCGAGAAGTGCGGCAGTTGAGCGAGGCCACGTTGAAGGGCTGGCCGCTGGGTTCTGACCAGTTCAAGCAGGACTTGGAGCGGCAGACGCAGCGACGCGTGCGCCCATCCCGGCGCGGCCGGCCGATCCGGAGCATGCCCGGCGAAGCACTGTAATGGTGCGGATTTTCTGTATTTGGAGACAGAATGGCATCACTCTGTCCCCTAATAAAACTTGAGTAAATTTATCCTGTATTAAATTTACTCTGACCCCTTTTATTTGGGTTGAATTTGCTATTGCGCTGCACTATTCTTCAGGCTCGTTGAAAAGCAGTGGAGAAGGCAATGCAAGCGCAAGGTTTGTACGATCCGGCTAATGAACATGACGCTTGCGGCGTCGGTTTCGTTGCCCACATCAAGGGGCAGAAAAGCCATTCCATCGTTGAACAGGGTCTGCAGATCCTGAAAAACATCGACCATCGCGGCGCCGTCGGTGCCGACAAGCTGATGGGCGACGGTGCCGGTATTCTGATTCAGATTCCGGATCAGTTCTATCGCGAGGAAATGGCGAAGCAGGGCGTGACCTTGCCGCCGCCCGGCGAATACGGCGTCGGCATGATCTTCCTGCCGAAAGAAAACGCATCCCGCATCGCCTGCGAACAGGAAATCGAGCGCACCGTGCTGGCCGAAGGCCAGGTCGTGCTGGGCTGGCGCGACGTCGCCGTGGACAAGGAAATGCCGATGTCGCCGACCGTGCGCGACAAGGAACCGGTGATCCGCCAGATCTTCATCGGCCGCGGCCAAGACATCATGGTCACCGATGCGCTGGAGCGCAAACTGTACGTGATCCGCAAGGCATCCGGCCACGCGATCCAGGCATTGAACCTGTTGCACGGCAAGGAATTCTTCGTGCCGTCGATGTCGGCGCGTACGGTCGTCTACAAGGGTTTGCTGCTGGCAGATCAGGTCGGCGAATACTACAAAGACCTGCAAGACCCGCGCTGCGTCTCCGCACTGGCGCTGGTGCACCAGCGCGTTTCGACCAACACCTTCCCGGAATGGCCGCTGGCCCACCCGTATCGCCTGCTCGCGCACAACGGCGAGATCAACACCGTCAAGGGCAACTTCAACTGGATGCGCGCGCGCGAAGGCATCATGAAGTCGGCCGTGCTGGGCGACGACCTGCAGAAACTGTTCCCGCTGATCTACGAAGGCCAGTCGGATACCGCCTGCTTCGACAACGCGCTGGAACTGCTGGTGATGGCCGGCTATCCGATTCCGCAAGCGATGATGATGATGATTCCGGAAGCGTGGGAAAACCACACGCTGATGGACGACAACCGTCGCGCTTTCTACGAATACCACGCTGCAATGATGGAGCCGTGGGACGGTCCTGCCGCGATGGCCTTCACCGACGGCCGCCACATCGGCGGTACGCTGGACCGTAACGGCCTGCGTCCTGCGCGCTACATCGTCACCGACGACGATCTCGTCGTGATGGCATCCGAATCTGGCGTGTTGCCGATTCCGGAATCCAAGATCATCAAGAAATGGCGCCTGCAACCGGGCAAGATGTTCCTGATCGATCTGGAAGCCGGCCGCATCATCGACGACAAGGAACTGAAAGATACCTACGCCAACGCCAAGCCGTACAAGCAGTGGATTCAGTCGGTTCGTATCAAGCTGGACGAACTGAAAGCCGAGCCGGTCGAGAAGAAATCGACGACGACAGCATTGATCGATCTGCAGCAGGCATTCGGCTATACGCAGGAAGACCTGAAATTCCTGATGTCGCCGATGGCAGTCGCTGCGGAAGAAGCAACCGGCTCGATGGGTAACGACTCGCCGCTGGCAGTCATGTCCAACAAGAACAAGACGCTGTACAACTACTTCAAGCAGTTGTTCGCGCAAGTGACGAACCCGCCGATCGATCCGATCCGCGAAGCGATCGTGATGTCGCTGGTGTCGTTCATCGGTCCGAAGCCGAACCTGCTCGACACCAACAACATCAATCCGCCGATGCGCCTCGAAGTGGCGCAGCCGGTGCTCGATTACGCCGACATGGCGAAGTTGCGCAACATCGGTGCGCATACCGGCGGCAAGTTCAAATCGTACGAACTGAACATCTGCTATCCGACCGCATGGGGCAAGGAAGGTATCGAGGCGCGCCTGGCATCGCTGTGCGCGAAAGCCGTCGATGCAGTCAATTCCGGCCACAACATCCTGATCGTCTCCGACCGTCAAGTCGGTGCGGATCAGGTCGCGATTCCGGCATTGCTGGCAACGTCGGCAATCCACTTGCACCTGGTGAGCAAGGGCCTGCGCACGTCGACCGGTCTGGTCGTCGAAACCGGTTCTGCGCGCGAAACGCATCACTTCGCATTGCTGGCCGGTTACGGTGCCGAAGCAATCCATCCTTACCTCGCGATGGATACGCTGGCCGACCTGGCGAAGGATCTGCCGGGCGAACTGTCGCCTGAGAAAACCATTGCCAACTTCCAAAAGGCAGTCGGCAAGGGCCTGATGAAGGTCATGTCGAAGATGGGTATTTCGACCTACATGTCGTATTGCGGTGCGCAGATTTTCGAAGCAATCGGCCTGAACAAGTCGCTGGTCGAGAAATACTTCAAGGGCACGTCGTCCAACGTCGAAGGTATCGGCGTGTTCGAGGTCGCAGAAGAAGCGCTGCGTCTGCATCAGCTCGCATTCAGCAACGATCCGGTGCTGGCCAACGCGCTGGATGCCGGCGGCGAATACGCTTATCGCGTGCGCGGCGAAGAGCACATGTGGACGCCGGATGCGATCGCGAAGCTGCAGCACTCGTCGCGCTCGAACAACTACAACACGTACAAGGAATACGCGCAGATCATCAACGATCAGTCCAAGCGTCACATGACGTTGCGCGGCCTGTTCGAGTTCAAGGTCGATCCGTCGGCTGCGATCCCGCTGGATGAAGTCGAACCGGCCAGCGAAATCGTCAAGCGCTTCGCTACTGGTGCCATGTCGCTCGGCTCGATTTCGACCGAAGCGCACGCCACGCTGGCGATTGCGATGAACCGTATCGGCGGCAAGTCGAACACCGGCGAAGGCGGCGAAGATACGCGCCGTTATCGTTCCGAATTGCGCGGTATTCCGATCAAGGACGCCACCACGCTGGCCGCAGTGATCGGCAAGGATGTGGTCGAAGTCGATCTGCCATTGCTGCCGGGCGATTCGCTGCGCTCGAAGATCAAGCAGGTTGCATCGGGCCGTTTCGGCGTGACGACGGAATACCTGACGTCTGCCGAGCAGATCCAGATCAAGATGGCGCAAGGCGCCAAGCCGGGCGAAGGCGGCCAGCTGCCGGGTCACAAGGTATCCGACTACATCGCGCACCTGCGCTTCTCGGTACCGGGCGTCGGCCTGATTTCGCCGCCGCCGCACCACGACATCTACTCGATCGAGGATCTGGCGCAGCTGATCCACGACTTGAAGAACGTCAATCCGACTGCATCGATCTCGGTCAAGCTGGTATCGGAAGTCGGCGTCGGCACGGTCGCAACGGGCGTCGCCAAGGCGAAGGCCGATCACGTCGTGATCGCCGGCCATGACGGCGGCACCGGCGCATCGCCGCTGTCGTCGGTCAAGCACGCCGGTTCGCCGTGGGAACTCGGCTTGGCCGAAACGCAGCAGACGCTGATCCTGAACGGTCTGCGTACGCGTATCCGCGTGCAGGCCGACGGCCAGATGAAGACTGGCCGCGATGTCGTGATCGCCGGCCTGCTCGGCGCGGATGAAATGGGCTTCTCGACGGCACCGCTGGTCGCCGAAGGCTGCATCATGATGCGCAAGTGCCATCTGAACACCTGTCCTGTCGGCATTGCCACGCAAGATCCCGAACTGCGGAAGAAGTTCAACGGCAAGC
>DATDLO010000053.1:0-11336 GCA_036519215.1 Oxalicibacterium sp. | reverse complement strand
CAGACGCACAGTGCCCTTTGCATGCATGGCAGGGGCCAGGTCAAGATGGTGCGGATAATGTTTCATTGCTTGCGATCCTGTGATTGCATATCGCCTTCTTCCAGGCTGCGCAGCCATTCGCCGCGCGCCTGCTGTGCACGTGCGAACATGGCCTGCATCGCATCGCCGTCGCGCTGTGCCAGCAATGCACGGAAACGCGTCAACTGCGCGATGTAGGCATCCAGTTCATTCAACATCGCCGGCTGGTTCGCCAGACTGATGTCGCGCCACATCTCCGGCGACGAACCGGCAATGCGCGTGAAATCGCGGAAACCGCTGGCGGCATACTGGAACAGCAGATCGGCATGCGGTTTGGAAGCGATGTCGTCGACCAGCGCATACGCCAGCAGATGCGGCAGATGGCTGACTGCGGCGAATACCGCATCGTGCTGCTCCACCGTCAAACGATGGATAACGGCGCCGCATTGCTGCCATGCGTCTGCAACGCGCGTAACACTGGCTGCATCGTTCTGCGGCAGCGGTGTCAGCACGACTTTCTTGCCAACGTACAAGTCGGCGACAGCCGCATCCGGCCCGGTCAATTCCCGGCCGGCGATCGGATGGCCCGGCACGAATTGCGCGAGTTTTTCGCCAAGCGCACGCCCTGCCGCTGCAACGACCTCACCCTTGATGCTGCCGGCATCGGTAACCACAGTTTGCGGTTGCAGCCATGGCTTGATCGCCGCCAGTACCGATTCGGTCTGCGCAACAGGAACCGACAACAGCACCAGATCGGCATCGCGCAACGCCTCTTCCATCGACGTGCCGATCGTATCGATCAAGCCCAATTCCTTTGCCCGCTCCAGCGATGCTGCAGTGCGGCCGATGCCGACGATCTGGCGCACCGCACCTGCCTTGCGCAAGGCAGCAGCAAACGAGCCGCCGATCAGGCCGGTTCCGAAGATGACGATTTTGTTCAGCACAATTTATTCAGCAATCATCCGAATGGTTATCGATTCGTCGGTTTGAATATCAGGCCAATGCCTTCTTCAATGCAGCAATGCACGCCGCATTTTCTTCAGGCAGCCCGATCGAGATACGCAGCCATTGCGGCAAACCGTAGTTGCCGACCGGCCGCACGATGATGCCCTGTTTCAGCAGCGCCAGATTGACGCGCGCACCGGCGCCGTCGTCGTCGCCGACCTTGACCAACACGAAGTTGCCGTACGACGGTACATATTGCAAACCCAGTTCGTCAAACACCTGCGTCAGTTGTCGATAGCCGTCCGCATTCAGCTTCGCGCTTCTGCTGACGAACTCGTCGTCGGCCAGCGCGGCGATCGCCGCTGCCTGCGCAAAGGAATTGACGTTGAACGGCTGGCGAATGCGGTTCAGCAGATCGGTAATGCCCGGCTGCGCGATACCGTAGCCGATGCGAAGGCCAGCCAGTCCGTAGACCTTGGACATCGAACGTGACACCAGCAGGTTCGGATATTTTGCGACCCACGCAATCGAATCGTATTGCTGCTCCTGCGGCAGGAATTCGGTGTATGCCTCATCGAGCACGACGACGATGTTCGATGGCACGCGGCGCAGGAAAGCTTCGATTGCATCGCCCGGAATGAAGGTGCCGGTTGGATTGTTCGGATTGGCGACGAAGATCAGCTTCGTGTCTTCCTCGATCGCATCGATCATCGCATCGAGATCGTGGCCGAAATCCTTGGCCGGCACTATCAGCGACCGGCCGCCGACGGCCTGCGTCGCCAGCGGATAGACGGCGAACGAATATTGCGCATAGATGACGGACTGTCCCGGCTGCACGAAAGCGTGCGCGGCAAGTTCGAGAATGTCGTTGCTGCCGTTGCCGAGCGTGATGTATTCGGCGGGTACGCCGTATTTTGCCGTCAGCGCGGCTTTAAGCTCGAATCCGTTGCCGTCGGGGTAGCGACCGGCATCGGCCACATTGGCCATCGCCTTGCGCGCCGATTCCGGCATGCCAAGTGGATTTTCGTTGGAAGCGAGTTTGACGATTTTCGTCTCGTCGAGATCGAATTCGCGCGCAACCTCGCTGATCGGTTTGCCGCCCTGATAGGGCGCGATGGCACGGATGTAGTCAGGGCCGAACTGAATGGACATGAAAAATTCCTGGGATGAATCGTGTTGCGGATAAATGCGTATTACAGAAAGCGCAGCTAGCGTACTGCCGGCGTATTAAGGATGCAACGAGTCGCCAGCCTCACATCACAGACTGCAAGGATACGAGCCCAGCACCTTGAAGAAAGCTGCGTTGTCTTTCAGCTCACCCAGCGCATCGGCAACCTTGCGATCCTTCAGATGGCCTTCGATGTCGACGTAGAAATAGTATTCCCACGTACCCATGCGCGCGGGACGCGATTCGAAGCGGCTCATCGATACGCCATGCTTGGCCAGTGGCGCCAGCAGGTTGTAGACAGCGCCCGCCTTGTTCGGCACCGACAACACCAGCGACGTCTGGTCGCACCCGCTCGGTTCCGTCTGCAGGCGGCCGATCACGGCAAAGCGCGTGCGATTGTGCGGATCGTCCTGGATATGCGCATTGACGGTCTGCAGGCTGTATTTCTGGCCGGCGATATCGCTCGCAATTGCTGCGATGGACGTATCCTCGCCAGCCTGGCGCGCCGCCTCGCCATTCGATGCCACGGCAACACGCTCGATATCCGGATAATGCTGATTCAGCCAGGTCTGGCATTGCGCCAGCGCCTGCGAATGCGCGTGAATGGACTTGATGCCATCCATCGAACCGCTACGCGTCATCAAGCTGTGATGTACCTTGATCGCCACTTCGCCGCTGATCGTCAGCGTCGTCTGCAACAGCAGATCCAGTGTGCGATTGATGACGCCTTCCGACGAATTCTCGATCGGCACCACGCCGAAATCGGCAGAGCCGGCTTCAGTCGCACGAAAAACTTCATCGATGGAAGCGCAGGCCAAACCTTCGACCGCATGGCCGAACTGCTGATAGACAGCCTGCTCGCTGAAAGTGCCGACCGGGCCGAGGAAGGCCACGGTGACGCGACGCTCCAGCGCACGGCAGGCCGACATGATTTCGCGGTAGATGGTCTGGATATCGCTGCCGTGCAGCGGACCGGGATTGCGCTCTGCCGCGTTGCGCAGCACCTGCGCCTCGCGCTCTGGGCGGAAGACCGGCGCGTTGGTCTCGGCCTTTACATGCCCCACCTGCTGCGCCACCCGTGCGCGCTGATTGAGCAAATCGAGGATTTGCGTGTCGATGGCATCGATCTGCTGGCGCAGCGGTTTGAGCTTGTCGTCCGTCGTCATGGTCATGCGATACGTGTCATCGCCTTGGATTGCATTGAATCGTTTAGCCGGACGCAAACGCCCGGCTTGCTGTCACGTCAACCGTACTTCTTCTCGAAATCCTTCATGAACGCCACCAGATCCTGCACACCTTCGAGCGGCATGGCGTTGTAGATCGAGGCACGCATGCCGCCGACCGAGCTGTGGCCCTTCAACTGCACCAAGCCGTTCGCGTCGGATTCAGCCAGGAACTTCGCATTCAGCGATTCGTCGCGCAGCACGAACGGCACATTCATGCGGGAACGATCGGCCGCCGGCACGCGATTGATGTAGAAACCGGTCGAATCCAGGTAATCGTAGACCAGTTTGGCCTTGGCGATGTTGACCTTCTCGATTTCCGCGATGCCGCCGATGCGTTTCAGCCACTGGAACGTCAGGCCGGCGATATAGATCGGGTAGGTCGGCGGCGTGTTGTACATCGAGTCGTGCTCAGCGACCTGCTTCCAGTCGAAAGCCGACGGGCAGGCCGGTACCGCGTGGCCCAGCATGTCGTCGCGCACGATGACGATCGTCACACCGGCCGGGCCGATGTTCTTCTGCGCACCAGCGTAGATGACGGCGTATTTCGAGACGTCGATCTGGCGCGCCAGGATGTTGGAAGACATGTCTGCCACCAGCGGCACATCGCCGACTTCCGGCGTGTAATTGAATTCGACGCCGCCGATGGTTTCATTGGTGCAGATGTGCACGTAGGCGGCATCCTGCGACAATTTCCAGGTATCGCGCGCCGGAACGTAAGTGAAACCGGCGTCTTCCGACGACGCAGCGATATTGACCTTGGCGTACTTGTGCGCTTCCTCGATACTCTGCACCGACCAGTGACCGGTGTTGATGAAATCGATGGTGGCCGGCTGCGGCTTGCGGCCGATCAGGTTCATCGGCACGATGGCGTTCTCGGCGATCGCCCCGCCCTGCATGAACAGGATTTTGTAATTGTCCGGAATGGACATCAGTTCGCGCAAGTCGGCTTTCGCGTTAGCGAGAATCTCGGTGAACTCCTTGCCGCGATGGCTCATTTCCATCACGGACATCCCGCTCCCCCGCCAGTCCATCATTTCATCTGCTGCTTGCTGAATGACTTCCTTCGACAACGCAGCCGGACCAGCCGAAAAGTTAAACACGCGCCGCTTCATTATTCTGCTTCCTCCGTACCGGATTGCTCTTCATCAATATCTGATTCAAGTATGCGTTGCAGGCCGCTCAGCTTGGTGCCGTCCTCGACGGCAATCAGCGTCACACCCTGGGTCGCACGACCCATTTCACGAATCTCGGCCACGCGCGTGCGAATCAGCACGCCGCCGGTCGTGATCAACATGATTTCGTCGTTCGCATCGACCAGCGTAGCGGCGACAACCTTGCCATTACGTTCGCTGGTCTGGATCGCGATCATCCCCTTCGTGCCGCGGCCGTGACGCGTGTATTCGGTGATCGGCGTGCGTTTGCCGAAACCGTTTTCAGTTGCCGTCAGCACCGACTGCTGTTCGTTTTCCGCGACCAGCAAGGCGATCACCTGCTGGCCTTCTTCCAGGTTCATGCCGCGCACACCGCGTGCAGTACGGCCCATCGGACGCACGTCGTTCTCGTCGAAACGCACAGCCTTGCCGGCGTCGGAGAACAGCATCACGTCGTGCTTGCCGTCGGTCAGCGCAGCACCGATCAGGAAGTCGCCGTCGTCGAGATCGACCGCGATAATGCCGGCCTTGCGCGGGTTGCTGAAGTCGGCGAGCGGCGTCTTCTTCACAGTGCCGAGACTGGTCGACATGAACACGTAATGATCTTCGGGGAAGGTACGGTTCTCGCCGGAGAGCGGCAATACCACCGTGATCTTCTCGCCGTCCTGCAGCGGGAACATGTTGACGATAGGCTTGCCGCGCGAAGCACGCGAACCCTGCGGCACTTCCCACACCTTCAGCCAGTACATGCGGCCGCGATTGGAGAAGCACAGAATGTAATCGTGCGTATTGGCGATGAAGAGCTGATCGATCCAGTCGTCATCCTTGGTCGCCATCGCCTGCTTGCCGCGGCCACCGCGCTTCTGTGCACGATATTCCGAAATCGGCTGCGATTTCATGTAACCGGTATGCGACAACGTGACCACCATGTCCTGCGGCGTGATCAGGTCTTCGGTGCCGAGATCGGTCGCATTCAACTCGATCGTCGAACGACGTGCATCCTTGCTGCCTTCGCCGTATTCGTGTTTTGCTGCCGTCAGCTCATCGGTGATGATGGTCGTCACGCGCGACGGCTTGGAGAGAATGTCCAGCAGATCGGCGATCTGCGCCATCACTTCCTTGTATTCATTGACGATCTTGTCCTGCTCAAGGCCGGTCAGGCGCTGCAGACGCATCTGCAGGATTTCCTGTGCCTGATCGTCGGACAGCTTGTACAGACCGTCGGACTGGATACCGTATTGCTTCGGCAGGTTTTCCGGGCGGAAGGCTTCGATACCACCGACAGCTTCGTCGCCGGTTCGTGCCAGCATTTCACGCACAACCGACGAATCCCAGGCACGCGCCATCAATTCGGCTTTCGCCACTGGCGGCGTCGGTGCCGCCTTGATGATCGCGATGAAATCGTCGATGTTCGCCAGCGCCACTGCCAGGCCTTCCAGCACATGGCCGCGTTCGCGTGCCTTGCGCAGTTCGAACACAGTGCGGCGCGTCACCACTTCGCGGCGATGCGACAGGAAGCATTCCAACATCTGCTTCAGGTTCAACAGTTTCGGCTGGCCGTCGACCAGCGCGACCATGTTCATGCCGAAGGTATCCTGCAGTTGCGTCTGCTTGTACAGATTGTTCAACACGACTTCCGGCACTTCGCCGCGCTTCAGTTCGATGACAACGCGCATGCCGGATTTATCCGATTCGTCACGGATGTCGGAAATGCCTTCCAGCTTCTTGTCGCGCACCAGTTCGGCGATGCGTTCCAGCAGCGACTTCTTGTTTACCTGATACGGCAGTTCGTCGACGATGATCGCCGAACGGTTCTCCTTGCCGAATTCCTCGAAGTGCGTTTTCGCGCGCATGACAACACGGCCGCGGCCAGTGCGATAACCGTCGCGCACGCCTGAAACGCCGTAGATGATGCCGCCGGTCGGGAAATCCGGTGCCGGGATGATTTCGATCAGTTCATCGACGGTGCAGTGCTCATTGCGCAGCACATGCAAGGCACCGTCGATGATTTCCGTAATGTTGTGCGGTGGAATATTGGTCGCCATACCGACCGCAATACCAGAGGAACCGTTGATCAGCAGGTTCGGAACACGTGTCGGCAGTACCGACGGTTCCTTTTCCTTGCCGTCGTAGTTCGGGACGAAATCGACGGTTTCCTTTTCGATATCCGCCAGCAGTTCACTGGCGATCTTGTCGAGTCGGCATTCGGTGTAACGCATTGCCGCCGCGTTGTCGCCGTCGATCGAACCGAAATTGCCCTGACCGTCGACCAGTGTGTAGCGCAGCGAAAAATCCTGCGCCATGCGCACCAGCGTGTCGTAGATTGCCTGGTCGCCGTGCGGGTGATATTTACCCATCACTTCGCCGACCACGCGCGCGCACTTCACATAAGGACGATTCCAGACGTTGTTCGTCTCGTGCATCGCGTACAACACGCGACGATGCACCGGCTTCAGCCCATCCCGCACATCCGGTAACGCTCGCCCCACGATCACGCTCATCGCGTAATCGAGGTAACTCTTGCGCATTTCTTCTTCCAGCGAAATCGGTATGGTCTCTTTAGCGAATTGATCCATGGGCGGTACGTAGATCCTTGGCGAATATGTTAATGAAGAAGAATCGTCCGTTTGAATGCGCGATCCGGCAAATCGGAGATTTTACCACGCCGAGCGACTCTCTTCCCTGCTTTCAACAACCCCAAACACCTCTGCATATCGAAGCTGAAGAGAAGCCAAAGACGCAACCCCGCATCAAATATGTTTAAATGCCGTTTGTTGGAAAACCGGTAGCGACTTATCCGCAGCCCTCCCCGCACACCCACCCAAGAGAAAAGCATGATCGACAAACTGGCCCTCGGATTACTGATGGGCGTTTC
Organism: Oxalicibacterium sp.; assembly: GCA_036519215.1. Classification (GTDB taxonomy): domain Bacteria; phylum Pseudomonadota; class Gammaproteobacteria; order Burkholderiales; family Burkholderiaceae_D; genus Oxalicibacterium. The sequence continues at coordinate 3,953 of DATDLO010000053.1, read as the reverse complement.
TTCCACTTTCGCCTTTGCGCAAACCGATATTCAAGCTCCGCAGAACAACGGATACAACCAGGACAGCCGCGGCGCCGTCACCCGCAGCGGATTTGGTTTGTGCTGGCGTTCGGGCAGCTGGACTGCCACCGACGCCGTTGCCGGATGCGACGGCGCACTGAAACCGCCGATTCCGAATCCGATCGCTCCGGAAGTGAAAAACATCCTGGCAAGCGAAGCTGTAGACAAACCTTGCGATTTCGCGGTTACGCTGGAAAGCGGAGAGACTTTCGCCTCAGGCCAAGCCATATTGAATGCAAAGGCAAAAAAACGCCTGGCCGACACTGTGCTGCCCCAACTTGCCAAGTGCCAATCGATTGCCGACATGACAATTACCGGCCACACCGACAATATCGGCGCAGCCGAAGCAAATCGACATCTTTCCGAGAAACGGGCCGCCTCCGTGGCCGGCTTCCTGAAATCGCATGGCGTGACCACTCCAATCAACATACATGGCGCCGGAGAAACCCAGCCCTTGCTTAATTGTCATGCCGGTATGAGCCGAACCAGGCTGATTTCCTGTCTCGCACCAAATCGGCGCGTTCAAATTCAGGTGCATGGCACACAAAAATGACAAAAAAGAAAAATTTCCTGCCGACTACATGAACGATTTGGATGTCCAAAGGTCAATGTTTTGCAGGTGGAAATATTTCTTCGTGCTGTCGTTGTTTAAACACAACGGATTTAAAAAAACGTCAATTCGCCCATTAGGCGATGTTCGCTGAAACGCCGTGTATGGCAAAATGGATACAAGTTTTTGACTATTGCATGTAGGAAATTTTGTTGCATGCGGTTGTTGAGGCGCGCATTAATTTTTATGTCATTTAGGTAGTTTTGGCGCAGTTCATCTGCGGATATCTCACTCGAGGAGAAAGAAATATGAATAAATTAGCAAAACTCGTCTTCGCGGCATCCGCGGTCGTTGCAATGTCTGCTCACGCTCAAACGGACATCAAGGCCAGCACCCCGAACAGCGCATACCTGCAGGATGGTCGTGGCGTTATCGCTCGCAACTCCACCGGCTTGTGCTGGCACACCGGCTACTGGACTCCTGCTGCATCCGTTCCGGGTTGCGATGGTGCTCTGGTTGCAGCCGCTCCTGCTGACGCTCCGGTCGCTGCACCTGTTCCGACTTCGGAAAAAGTCACGTTTGCTGCTGACGCCTTCTTCGATTTCGACAAGGCAGTCCTGAAACCGGACGGCAAAGCCAAGCTGGACGATCTGGCTTCGAAGCTGGGCGGCCTGAACCTGGAAGTCATCATCGCCGTCGGTCACACCGACTCGATCGGTCCTGACGCTTACAACCAGAAGCTGTCGATCCGCCGTGCTGAAGCGGTCAAGAGCTACCTGGTCGGCAAGGGCGTCGATGCAAAACGCGTCTACACCGAAGGCAAGGGCGAGAAACAACCGGTTGCAACCAACAAGACTTCCGCTGGCCGCGCTCAAAACCGTCGCGTGGAAATCGAAGTGGTCGGTACCCGTAAGTAAGCCGCTTCATGCGCACATCAAACCCCGCTGCGGCGGGGTTTTTTTGCGCCTGCACCGGCTCGGTGCAACATCCCCGTTTCTCCGCTTTCCAGTTATGATTCAGCCTATGAATGCCGACCCATTGGAACTGAAAAAATTTAGCGATCTGGCCCATCAGTGGTGGGATCCAACGTCCGAGTTTCGTCCGCTGCACGAAATCAATCCGTTACGTCTCGACTGGATCAACAGCCTGGCGCCGCTGGCCGGCAAGAAGGTCGTCGATATTGGCTGCGGCGGCGGCATCCTCGCGGAATCGATGGCAAAGAAAGGCGCCGACGTTACCGGCATCGACCTGTCCGAAAAAGCGTTGAAGGTCGCCGACCTGCACAGCCTCGAATCGGGCGTACAGGTACGCTACGAACTGATTGCTGCGGAAGACCTCGCGGCAAGAGAGAGCGGCAGCTTCGACATCGTCACTTGCATGGAAATGCTGGAACACGTGCCCGATCCTGCCTCCATCGTGGCAGCCTGCGCACGCCTTGCCAAACCGGGCGGCCGCATCTTCTTCTCCACGATCAACCGCAATCCAAAATCCTATCTGCATGCCGTCATCGGCGCCGAATATATCCTGCGCCTGCTGCCGAAAGGAACGCACGATTACGCCAAATTCATCACACCGGCCGAACTGGCGCAATTCACACGTCAGGCAGGGCTGACCGTCGATGCCTTGAAAGGCATGGGCTTCAATCCATTCACCAAGATCTATTCGCTGAACAGCGATACCAGCGTCAATTATCTGGTCGCCTGTACCAAGCCGGCATGATTCCCTCCTGATGCATGCGGCGAAACCACGGTTTTCGCCTGCCGCACTCTCCATTTCCATGAAACTTCCCTCACCACAAGCCGTACTTTTCGATCTCGATGGCACACTGGCCGACACGGCCCCCGATCTCGCGGGCGCCGTCAATCAGCTGCGTATCGCACGCGGATTGCAATCGGTCGACTATGCGCTGCTGCGCCCGGTCGCTTCGGCCGGCGCACGCGGTTTGATCGGCGCGGCATTCGGCATTACGCCGCAGGATGACGACTATCCCGTTCTGCGTGACGAGTTTCTGAAACGTTACGAAACATCGATCGCCGTCCACAGCCGCCTGTTCGACGGCATTCCCGAACTGCTCGCCAGCCTGCAGAAAAAAGGCATCGCCTGGGGCATTGTCACGAACAAGGTGACACAACTGACCAGCCTGCTCGTTCCGCAAATCGGGCTGGACCATGCGGCTTGCGTCGTCTGCGGCGATACGACAGCCTATCCGAAACCGCACCCTGCTCCGTTGCTCGAAGCGGCAAAACGCATCGGCATCCTGCCCGAACATTGCTGGTATGTAGGAGACGACCTGCGCGACATACAGGCCGGACGTGCCGCCGGCATGAAAACGGTTGCAGCTGGCTGGGGCTATTGCGGCGACGTTCTGCCGGCGACGTGGAATGCCGATGTTCTGCTCGAATCGCCTCGACAGTTATCCGAGTTGCTCGGATAACTCATTGCATATCGTCTATCGAGGCTTGAATCCGTAAGAGCTTGCCCCATCTAATGCGTTACAATGGCAACGCTTTGGGGACGACCTGGTTTCGACAGGGGTTGCAAAGCAGCGCAGGGCATACCGAGGACTGGTTACCTCGTAAATACAGCCGGAAATGCTTAAATGCAAACGATGAATCTTACGCTCTCGCAGCGTAAACCTCTAGGAACCTAAGAACTTTCTAGCTCTACACCATCTCTTCCCTGGGGTGGGCTGGCAACAGCAGTAGAGTCATACACAGGGAATCGCGTCGCGCCGGGTCACTTGGCATGGCGTTAAACAATAGGTGGCTCGCCTGTACGCAGCGTGCGCGTCCGCGTCGTACAGGTCAAATCAAATGGCAGCGCTAAGTATGTAGAACTGTCTGTAGAGTGCTTCTGGACGCGGGTTCGATTCCCGCCGTCTCCACCAATAACACGCAAAGCCCGCAATATGCGGGCTTTGTCATTTCCGAACGTCGAATTCGATTCGTTCAAGATCTCGGCCGGAATCTCGACGGCACATTTCTGCATTGCCAGTCTCAAGGCTGCAAACGCGTTTTCTTCCAGGCTCCCTTTTCGTCCCGCGTATAAGCGATACGGTCGTGCAGCCGCGAACGGCGTCCCTGCCAGAATTCGATGTAATCCGGCTTGAGACGATAACCGCCCCAGTTATCCGGCCGCGGCGGGTTGTCGCCAAACTGCGCCTCGACCTGCGCATAGCGTGCTTCCAGTTCAGTCCTGTCGGCTATCGGCCGACTCTGCGAAGAAGCAATAGCACCCAGACGGCTCTTGACCGGACGGCTATGAAAATAGGCATCACTTTCTTCCGGCGTCACTTTTTCGACGCGTCCTTCGATACGCACGACGCGCTCGATGTCCACCCAGT
>DATDLO010000052.1:0-3760 GCA_036519215.1 Oxalicibacterium sp. | reverse complement strand
AAGAAAGCTGAAATCGTTGCCATCGGCAACAAGGGTTTCAGCTTCATGAATCGTATCGGCGCGAAGGTCGTGTCGCATGTCACCCAATTGGGCGACGCGCCGCACCTGGAAAAGCTGATCGGTCCGGTCAAGGTCATGCTGGACGCCTATCAGGACGGCAAGCTGGACGCAGTTCACATCGTCTACACCAAGTTCATCAACACGATGAAACAGGAAACGGTGATGGAGCAGCTGCTGCCGCTGGCGTCGGAGCGACTGCAGGCGGACGCGGATGCCCATGCCTGGGACTACATCTACGAGCCTGATGCCCAGGCTGTCATCGACGAACTGCTGGTGCGTTATGTCGAGGCGCTGATTTTCCAGGCAGTTGCGGAAAATCTCGCGTCGGAACAGTCTGCTCGCATGGTGGCAATGAAGGCCGCAAGCGACAACGCTGGCAGCGTGATCGGCGAACTGAAGCTCGTCTACAACAAGACGCGTCAGGCAGCGATCACGAAGGAACTGTCGGAAATCGTCGCAGGTGCAGCCGCAGTTTGATGACACGGCGGCGACGTTGCTGCCTTGATGAACCAGATTTTAAATTTACATTATTGAAGGAACGAAAATGGCTGATGGCAAAATCGTTCAGTGTATCGGCGCTGTGGTGGACGTTGAATTCCCGCGCAATGCGATGCCTAAGATTTACGATGCCTTGAAGATGGAAGGCTCCGAGCTGACGCTGGAAGTGCAGCAGCAGCTGGGCGACGGCGTGGTGCGTACGATTGCACTGGGCAGCTCCGACGGTCTGCGTCGCGGCATGATGATCCAGAACACCGGCAAGCCGATCACGGTTCCGGTCGGCCAGGCAACGCTGGGTCGTATCATGGACGTGCTGGGCAACCCGATCGATGAATGCGGTCCGGTCAGCCATGAGCAAACCGCATCGATTCACCGTGCAGCACCGGCCTACGATGAACTGTCGCCATCGACCGATCTGCTGGAAACCGGCATCAAGGTTATCGATCTGGTCTGCCCGTTCGCTAAAGGCGGTAAGGTCGGTCTGTTCGGCGGTGCAGGTGTGGGCAAGACCGTCAACATGATGGAACTGATCAACAACATCGCAAAAGCACACTCGGGTCTGTCCGTGTTTGCTGGCGTCGGTGAGCGTACCCGTGAAGGTAACGACTTCTACCACGAAATGTCGGACGCCAAGGTCGTCGATCTGGAAAACCCGGCCAATTCGAAAGTGGCGATGGTCTACGGTCAGATGAACGAACCGCCGGGCAACCGTCTGCGCGTTGCGCTGACCGGCCTGACGATGGCTGAAGCATTCCGTGACGAAGGCCGTGACGTTCTGTTCTTCGTCGATAACATCTACCGTTTCACGCTGGCCGGTACCGAAGTGTCCGCACTGCTGGGCCGTATGCCTTCCGCCGTGGGTTACCAACCGACGCTGGCAGAAGAAATGGGCAAGCTGCAAGAGCGTATTACGTCGACCAAAACCGGTTCGATCACGTCGATCCAGGCCGTCTACGTTCCTGCGGATGACTTGACCGATCCGTCGCCTGCAACCACGTTTGCTCACTTGGATTCGACCGTCGTTCTGTCGCGTGACATCGCTTCGCTGGGTATCTACCCTGCAGTCGATCCGCTGGATTCGACCTCGCGTCAGCTGGATCCGCAAATCGTCGGCCAGGACCACTACGAAACCGCACGTGCAGTGCAAGGCACGCTGCAGCGCTACAAGGAACTGCGTGACATCATCGCGATTCTGGGCATGGACGAACTGGCACCGGAAGACAAACTGGTCGTTGCTCGTGCACGTAAGATGCAGCGTTTCCTGTCGCAGCCGTTCCACGTTGCTGAAGTGTTTACCGGCGCACCTGGTAAATACGTTTCGCTGAAAGATACGATCAAGGGCTTCAAGATGATCGCATCGGGCGAACTCGATCACCTGCCGGAACAAGCGTTCTACATGGTCGGCACGATCGAAGAAGCAATCGAAAAAGCGAAGAAATTCAACTAATCGTTGAGCCGGCCGTGCATGCGCGGCCGGTAGTTCGTATCGGTACTCCTACCGGTCTTTGGACGAAGAAAAGGTTCTAACATGGCACACACAATGCGCGTAGACGTCGTCTCCGCCGAAGAAGAAATCTTCTCCGGCGAGGCAGAGTTCGTTGCGCTGCCGGGTGAATCGGGCGAACTCGGCATCTTGCCGGGCCACACGCCGCTGATCACGCGCATCCGCCCGGGCGCGGTGCGCATCAAGGTTTCGGAGCAGGCAGAAGACGAATTCGTGTTCGTCGCTGGCGGCATCCTGGAAGTGCAGCCGAATGCAGTAACGGTCCTGGCCGATACCGCCATTCGCGGCGCGGATCTGGACGAAGCCAAGGCAGCGGAAGCGAAACGGTTGGCAGAAGAAGCACTGGTCAACAAGGAAGCATCGATCGACTACGCACAGGCCCAGGCAGAATTGGCCAGCGCGGTCGCGCAACTGGCGGCAATTCAGAGACTGCGTCAAAAACGCTGATCGGGAATTCCCGCATACAATAAAGGGCAGCTTGGGCTGCCCTTTTTGTTTTTCGGGAGTCTTCATGGATCACACTACGGATGTCATCACCAAACTGTTGACCGAATCGCGCGTCATTGCCGTTGTCGGCTTGTCGCCGAATCCGGATCGCCCCAGCCATGAAGTTGCCCGATACCTGCAGCATCATGGTTATCGCATCATCCCCGTCAATCCTGCGGCAGCCGGTACGCAAATTCTTGGCGAACATTGTTATGCCACGCTGACGCTGGCGGCGGCAGCGTTGGCGGAGCAGCAGCTGCATATCAATCTGGTCGACGTCTTCCGCAAATCCGAAGCGGTAGGGCCGATCGCGGACGAGGCCATTGCGATCCGCGCCAATGGTTTGTGGCTGCAACTCGGCGTCGTCAATCAGGCAGCAATCGACAAGGCACGTGCGGCAGGGTTGGCAGTCGTCGCCGATCGTTGTACCAAGATCGAACATGCCGCACGCCTGATGAAAATGAAATGACGGGAGTTGCAATGCCGAAAAAATCCGTGCGCAAACTATTGCGCGTGCGTGATGGACAGCGCGTGAGTGAAGCGGCTGCCGGCGACAAGCCTTTGTCCAGTGGCGACAAGGCTGCGGACAAACAAATCGTGGAAGAACTGGCCAAGGAAATCTCCGATCTGCAGGATGTGCTGTACGCGCAGCGTGAACACAAGATCCTGATTGTCCTGCAGGGAATGGATACATCGGGCAAGGACGGCACGGTGCGCGGCGTATTCGGCAAGATCGATCCGCTCGGTGTCAGCAGTGTCGCCTTCAAGGCGCCCACTCTCGAAGAGAAGAGCCACGATTTTTTATGGCGCATTCATCGGCACGTTCCCGCACAAGGAGAATTGACGATTTTTAATCGTAGTCATTACGAAGATGTGCTGATCACGCGCGTGCATGACTGGATAAGCGATGCCGAATGCAAACGGCGTTACGATCATATTCGCGATTTCGAACGCATGCTGGCGGAGACAGGTACCGTCATCATGAAATTCTTCCTGCATATTTCCAGTCGTGAACAGAAGAGCAGATTGGAAGAACGTATCGCCAATCCGGACAAGCACTGGAAATTCGATCCGGATGATCTGAAAGAGCGCGAGCACTGGCAGACGTATCAGCGCCTGTACATGCGCGCAATCCATGCCACGGATGCAGACCATGCGCCGTGGTATGTGATTCCGGCGGATTCCAAGACGCATCGCAATCTCGCCATCGCA
>DATDLO010000051.1:0-2648 GCA_036519215.1 Oxalicibacterium sp. | reverse complement strand
GGCAACGTCGCTGGCAGGCTTCTACGTCGGCGCGGCATTCGGCGGTATCGGTGTCGGCTCGATCTACGCAACCTGTATCAACAACGCACTGAAATGGTTCCCGGACCGTCGCGGCCTGGCAGTCGGCCTGACGGCTGGTGGTTACGGTGCCGGTTCCGCTGCAACGATTCTGCCGATCGCGGCCATGATCGAATCGTCGGGCTTCCAGGAAACCTTCCTGTTCTTCGGCATCCTGCAAGGCAGCATGGCATTCGCCGCAGCATGGTTTCTGCGTTCGCCGGCCAAGGGTGAAGTTCAGGTTTCGGCAAAACTGGCTCAAGCCAGCCGCGACTACACACTGAAGGAAGCGTTGAACACCAAACTGTTCTGGCTGATGTTCTTCATGTTCATCTGCGTCGTCACCGGCGGCATGATGGCAGTTGCACAGCTGGGCGTGATCGCAACCGATCTGGGCGTCAAGCACTTCGAAGTCGACCTGTACTTCTTCGTGATGGCTGCGTTGCCGCTGGCGCTGATGCTGGACCGCATCATGAACGGTATCTCGCGTCCTTTGTTCGGCTGGATCTCGGACAACATCGGTCGTGAAAAAACCATGGTGATCGCGTTCACGCTGGAAGGCTTCGGCATCATCGCGCTGGGCTACTTCGGTCACAACCCATGGGCGTTCCTGATCCTGTCGGGTGTCGTGTTCCTGGCATGGGGTGAGGTTTACTCGCTGTTCTCGGCTCTGGCCGGCGACGCCTTCGGTACCAAGCACATCGGCAAGATTTACGGCGTGCTGTACACCGCAAAAGGTATCGGCGCCCTGTTCGTTCCGGTCGGTAACATCATGATGGAAGCAACCGGTACCTGGTCGACCGTTCTGTACACGGTGGCGTGCATGGATATCACCGCAGCGATTCTCGCGGTCGTTGCTCTGCGGCCGGCGCTTGCCAAACACGTTGCACGTTCCAAGGAACTGCAGCGGCAGGAAAGCGCTGCAGGCGGTACCGCAGCGGCAACAGCCTGACGCAATTTGTAGTCTGTAATGCTCTCAACTTTCGGGCCCCTTCGGGGGCCTTTTTTTATGCGCGTCCGAAAATGCTAGGTGGCTTGCGCTGCGCCGGTAATCGGCGTCCGGCGCACTTCCGACAGATACATCAGGATCAGCGAGACCCAGACGATGCCGTACAGGAACATGAAGCAGCTGGAGCGGATGCGGAAGATGTCGAGTAGCGCGCCGAAGATGATCGGCAGTAAAAAGCCGCCGAGGCCGCCCGCCAGACCGACGATGCCGGTGACGATGCCCATGTTCTGCGGAAAATCGTCGGCGACATACTTGAACGTCGATGCCATGCCGAACGCGAACACCGCGCCGAGCAGGAAGGTCAGCGCAACGAAGGCGAGCGGCGGCACGTTCAGCGTGATCGTGAACGGGCCGTCTATCGTATGGATGACGAAATCGGTCGTCGGATACGACAGCAGGAACAGGCAGATCCACGCCACCCACAATCCCCACCACGTGACGTTGTGCGCGCCGAAGCGGTCGGCCAGGATGCCGCCGACCGCACGCAGCACGGCGCCCGGCAGCGCGAAGCCGGCGGCGAAGGCCGATGCCATCACCAGCGTCATGCTGTATTCCGCCTTCAGGTATTGCGGAATCCACAGCGATAGCGCGGTGAAGCCGCCGAAGGTGATCGAATAGTACTGGCACAGCCGCCACACGCGCGGATCGCGCAGCACGCGGAACGAATCGAGCAGCGAGCCGGATGCCTTGCCGGCACCGGGATCGCGTGCCGATGCGAACCAGAAGATCACCGCCGTCGCCAGCAGCAGCATCGCGTAGACGCGTGGCACGAAGCGCCAGCCGTAGGCATCCAGCAGCAGCGGCGTGACGAACAGGTTGACCGCCGCGCCGACGGTACCGGCGCCGAAGAAGCCCATCGCGAAACCGCGCCGCTGCGCCGGGAAGAAACGCGCGACGTATGGCGTGCCGACCGCGAACGACGCGCCGACGCAGCCGAGGAACAGGCCGATCAGGAGGAACTGCCACAGTTGCGTCGCATAGCTGACGATGTAGACGGGAATCGCGCAGATCGCCAGCAGCAGCGTCATCACGATGCGGCCGCCGAAGCGGTCGGTCCAGATGCCCAGCGGCAGCCGCATCAGCGCGCCGGTCAGCACCGGCGTCGAGGTCAGCAGGCCGAATTCGGTGCCGTTCAGCTGCAGGTCTTCGCGCAGTTGCACGCCGAGCACGCCGAACATCATCCAGACGACGAAGCAGACCATGAAGGCAAAGGTGCTGGCCAGCAGCACCGACCATGCCTGCGCCGTGACGACGGTCGGCGCGGCCGGAGAAGAAGTGGAGGAAGACGTCGCGGAAGTATCGTTTGCCTGCATGATCGCTTCTCCTTGATGAATGTCTATTGCACCAGCGGCCCGTTCGACGCGCCGAGATCGACGCCTTCCAGTTGCGCCTGCGACGCCAGCACCGTCACGTACTGCTGCATCGCCTTGTGCCGCACGCGCTCGGCGAGGAAGCGCGCGATGTCGTCGGCAACCTCGTCGAACGGAATCGCATCGCCGGCAATGCGCCGGTCCACGCGCACGATGTGGAAACCGAAGCGCGTGTTGACCAGGTGCGGCAGGATGCCGTGGCTTTCCACGTC
>DATDLO010000050.1:0-5732 GCA_036519215.1 Oxalicibacterium sp. | reverse complement strand
ATCCGGCCGCGTCAGCATCGAACAGATTCTGGCCAAGCTCGACACCGGCGGCAACAAGCGCAAACAGGAAGAACTGAGCGCGAAAGATCCGTACGACGTGCTGATCGTCGGCGGCGGCCCTGCAGGTGCGGCGGCAGCCATCTATGCAGCACGCAAGGGCATCCGCACCGGCGTCGTTGCCGAACGTTTCGGCGGTCAGGTGTTGGACACGCTGGCGATCGAAAACTTCGTCTCGGTACAAGCGACCGACGGCCCGAAATTCGCCGTTGCGCTGGAGCAGCACGTGCGCGAATACGACGTCGACATCATGAACGTGCAACAGGCGGCCGAACTGGTGCCGGGCAAACTGATCGAGATCAAGCTGAAAGACGGTGGTTCGCTGAAAGGCAAAACCGTGATCCTGTCGACCGGCGCACGCTGGAAAACCATCAACGTGCCGGGCGAAGCGGAATATCGCAATCACGGCGTAGCCTACTGTCCGCACTGCGATGGTCCGTTGTTCAAGGGCAAACGCGTGGCCGTGATCGGCGGTGGCAACTCGGGCGTCGAAGCGGCCATCGACCTGGCCGGTATCGTCGGTCATGTCACGCTGCTTGAATTCGCACCGGAGCTGCGTGCCGATGCCGTGCTGCAGAAGAAGCTGCACAGCTTGACGAACGTCACCGTCATCACGTCGGCACAAACCAGCGAAATCACCGGCGACGGCAAACGCGTAAACGGCCTAGTCTACAAGGATCGCAATACCGACGAGACCAAGACCGTCGAACTGGAAGGCGTATTCATCCAGATCGGCCTGGTGCCGAACACCGAATGGCTGAAGGGCACAGTGGCACTGTCGCGTCACGGTGAAATCGAAGTCGATGCGCATGGCCGTACGTCGATCCCCGGCGTGTTCGCCGCCGGCGATGTGACGACGGTGCCGTACAAGCAGATCGTGATTGCGGTCGGCGAAGGCGCCAAGGCATCGCTGTCGGCCTTCGATTACCTGATCCGCAGTTCGGTGGACGACGAAATCGTCGCCGTCAAGAACGGCGAGGCCGTCACCGCCTGAACCAGCGTCACCGGTAAAAAAGCCGCATACCAGTCAAGGTATGCGGCTTTTTATTTTGCGGAGCTACGCTTATGTTCTGGCGTCGATGAACGCATGCACCACAGCGATGCCACCCTGTATACAATGCTGCGGCGACGCAAAAGTAGTGTCGACCGGCACCTTCAGTTCGCGAAATCCGATCGACAGCGGTTCGATCGCGACGATGCTGGGAATATAGCGTGGCGCACTTTGATCTCCTTCACCGATGAAGGAATTGCCCGATACTTCCACGACAATCTGCCAGCCGCGATAGCTTTCGCTATGGGGCTGCATGATTACGCGATCAAGAAAGGCGCGAAATTGTGATGTGGCATCCATGATCTTTGTCAGCAGAAGAAACGGGCAGAACGTGTCTGCAAACGCTTTTGGGTCGAGAGCGTCGATTCTTGCCACCCGGCATCCGGAAAACACATCCTGTCGCAAATAACGCTGGCGCGTTGCAAGCCGCCTGATTACACTGAAACGGCAACATCTCAAACCACAGGGAGCGACGTCAAACCTTAAAGGGGGACGACGATGAAAAGAACGTTCAGTGTGTTGTTGCCGCAAGCCGTTACTTTTTCCGCCTTTTCTTTTTTGGCGGCATTCTCCTTGCCCGCCGCCGCGCAAAGCGCGGGCAGCAATATCGTTCAACTGGGCTGGTTCCATCTGTACACCGACGATTCCAGCGACCCGCTGACGCTGGTGCAGCCTCCGGCAGGCGCTTTGCCTGGAACCGGCGCAAAAGTGGACAGTGCGGACACTCTCGGTATCGCCTACACGCATTTCTTCACCGACAATTTTGCCCTGACGCTCGATGCCGGCATCCCGCCGAAATTCCATCTGGACGGCGACGGTTCTCTATCCGGGCTGGGCCGGCTGGGCAGCGCCAAACAGTGGAGCCCGGCCGTCGTCGCAAAATGGTTCTTCGGCGATGCCAACGATAAGTGGCGGCCCTTTGTGGGGATAGGCGCCACCCATGTCTGGTATACCAGCGTGGAACTGACGCCAGCATTGCAAAGCTATATCGCGCCGATTCCGGGTGGTTCTGCCAGCGCAAAACTCAGCTCCTCATGGGCGCCGGTTGCCAATATCGGCATCAATTACAACTTCGACAAAAACTGGTCAGTGGGATTTTCCCTGTCCTACATCCCGCTGGATACCGATGCCGACCTCACTGGCCGGGATGCGAGCGGCAATGTGATCAGCCGTGCAAGAACCAACCTCACACTGGACCCCTACGTTACCTTTTTGTCCATTGGCTACAAGTTTTAATCTCCGCCCGGCGGCAATCGCCGCCGGCTTCTCATTTCATTTTTTCCTGAAAATTCAACGACTTGCCGTATACACCTGATGTGGCAAGTCTCGGCTGCCTATCGTTTTTGGAAAACCGGCCGATATACAAGATGTAACTCAAGATGTAACTCAAGATATAACGCGAGGTATATCGCGTGATGCGCCAATCCGGATAGATGACTGTTTTGCATGATCTCTCATCCTTGCAAACAGACGCGCGACCACCGTGAATGCGTTTATCATGTTTCCACAAGGAATGATTCTGTTGCACGCTTGTTTGTGAATGGATGTATGGCATGAATCGCATCACTCGCTCTCTCTCCAGGCTTGGCATCGGCACCAGGCTGTCTACTATTTCTTTCGTCCTGATCGCATTGGTGTTCGGCGTCTTCGTCTGGGCCAACGGTCGCGCCACCACCGACCTGCTCGAACGCGCGGCTGCGGAAGAAGTCGGCACGAAAAGCCAGCTGGTCATCGGCATGACGCGCGATCCCGCGCTGATTCGCGACCGGCTCCTGTCGCTGAAAGTCGGCAAGAGCGGCGGCTATCATGTGCTCGACGCGACTCCAGGTGACGATTACGGCAAGCTGCTCATCGCCGCCACGCGCGAAGGCCAGAATGTATTGGCCGATCAGGCCGCCGATGGCCGTGCCATCGTCAAGGAAATACTGGAACGCAAGAATGGCGTGATCCGCTATCGGCCAGCCGGCAATGGCGCCGACCGGATGGCGATCTTCAACTACTTCCCGGACCGCAACTGGATCGTCGTCGGCGAGACCGATGCGGACGAGTTCTCACACGAAGCAACGACCTTGCGCAACTGGTCGGCATTGGCTGCACTAGCCGCGCTGGTGGTTCTTGCCGTGCTGTTGTATACCGTCATTCGCAAGATGCTGACACGTCCGCTGGAGCAGGCAACAGAAGTCGCGCGCCAGCTCGCGTCGGGTGATCTGACCACGCGCCTGGACACCGCGCGCCGTGATGAAATCGGCCAGCTGATCGCCGCCATCAACAGCATCGGCCAGGGACTGGCGAACGTCGTCTGGCACATCCGTCGCGGCACCGAAATGCTGTCCACAGCCACGCAGGAAATCGCCGACGGCAATCTCGACCTGTCGTCGCGCACCGAACAGCAAGCCAGCGCGCTGGAAGAAACCGCGTCGGCGATGGAAGAGATGACATCGACCGTCAAGGAAAACGCCGCCAACGCCGACGAAGCCAATCAACTGGCGCGTACCGCATCGGACGTTGCCGTGCGCGGCGGTGAAGTCGTCGGCGAAGTCGTCGATACGATGGATGCGATCAACCAGTCTTCGAAACGCATCGTCGACATCATCAGCGTGATCGACGGCATCGCCTTCCAGACCAACATCCTCGCATTGAACGCTGCCGTCGAAGCGGCGCGTGCCGGCGAACAGGGCAGGGGATTCGCCGTCGTCGCCGGCGAGGTACGCAGCCTGGCGCAGCGCAGCTCGACTGCCGCACGCGAAATAAAGGGATTGATCGAAGATTCCGCAGGCAAGGTGCAAGGCGGCAGCAAGCTGGTGGCGCAGGCCGGTGCGACGATGAAGGAAGTCGTCGCCAGCATCAAGCGCGTCAACGACATCATGGCCGAGATCAGCAATGCCAGCCGCGAACAGAGCAGCGGCATCGAGCAGATCAACCAGGCGATCGTGCAGATGGATCAGGTTACGCAACAAAACGCGGCATTGGTCGAACAGGCCGCCGCAGCAGCCGATGCACTGCAAAGTCAGACCGCCGAATTGAACAACGTGGTCGGCGTCTTCACCATCAAGACCGGCAGCCACGGCTCGATGGAAGAAGCTGCGGACATGGTCGGCAAAGCCATCGAAGCCATGCAGGAACATGGGCGCGACAAGGCCTTCGCCGACATCAGCAACAAACTGGGGCCGTTCTGCGACCGCGACCTGTATGTGGTCGTCTACGACATGCACGGCCGTAACCTGGCACACGGTGCCAATCCGGGCAACATCGGTAAGGACATGATCGATGCGAAAGATGGAGCGGGCAAACCATATGTGCGCGAGCGCATCGCCATCATCGCCGACAAGGGTCGCGGCTGGCAGGACTACATGTTCCTCAATCCGATTTCCAAACAGGTGGAAGCAAAATCCATGTACCTGGATCGCTATGAAGATCTGATCGTCGGTTGCGGCGTCTACAAAGCCTGAAGTGGCATGCAGTCGGATGCTGTTTGCACTGCATCCCGTTCGTTACGCAAAACGCACAGCGTGTTAAGCTGAAGCCATCGTCGTTCACAAGGAGCTTGCCATGGCCGGAAAGAAGCTGAGCACGCAGGAATTTCTCGATGAACTCAATCGCAGCCTGAAGGAACACCCTGGCTACGAAGACTGGATGCAGTTCGTGCCGCCGCCGGAAGGTGTCGAGCCCGACACGGTAGAAGGTTTCGAACGCGCCGGTCCGCAACCGCGCCATTCGCTGTACGATCTCGTCGCACTGAAGGTTGGCGAAGCCTTCGACATGTTCCCGAAATAAAAAGTAACGTCAGACCAGCATGCCGCGTGCGTAGGCCCAGTTGGCCTGCGGATGCGGTCGTTCTTCTCCGTCTTCCAGCAGATAGACTTCCGTGATTTCCCGTGGGAAGTATTCGAGGTGCACCCAGAAGTTCTTCGTCTCGCCGTGATGACCGGCCGATGCCGCCTCACCTGAAATCGAGTCCTGGTACCAGACGATGCGCACTTGATCCAAGTCTACTTTTTTCATCTTCGCCTCTACAGATACGCATCCATTGTACGTCGCGCGCTATCGATACGAAATGATGATTCCGGGATGTATTCGGTACGCAAGTCAATCACGCAATATCACTGTGCAAGCTTGTCGATGATGCTGGATGTGCTGCGCCCCGGCACGACGTCGACCAGCGCCACACGGCCGCCCCACGATTTGACTTCGCGGCCGCCGACAACCTGGTCTTCCGTGTAATCACTACCCTTGACCAGCACATCCGGTTTGATCGCATTGATCAGATTCAATGGCGTGTCTTCGCCGAACAGGATGACGGCATCGATCGCCTCCAGCCCTGCCAGCACGCGTGCGCGATAGGCTTCGTGAATCACAGGTCGCGTCGGCCCTTTCAGCGCACGCACCGACGCATCAGTATTCAGGCCCAGCACCAGACGATCGCCCATCTTGCGTGCTGCTTCCAGATACGTGACGTGACCGGCATGCAGCAGATCGAAACAGCCGTTGGTGAAGACGACCTTACGGCCTGCCGCCTTCCATGCGTCCACCTGCGCCTTCAAGCTTGCGAGATCGTGAATCTTGTTGACCTGTGCCGTCGATTCCTGCGTCACCAGTTCCTGCAACAATTCGTCGCGCGTGATCG
>DATDLO010000049.1:0-2869 GCA_036519215.1 Oxalicibacterium sp. | reverse complement strand
TGCAAATTACCAAGGAAGCGCCGAACTACCGCGCGGATTGATTGCTGGCGAACAGGACAGCCTCCGGAATCAGCCATCATGACCACTACGCCGAAAAGCGTTTCTGTTCCTGTCGTTATGGACGATGCGGATGCGCTGGTGTCGGATGCGCAACTGTTACGCATCCAGCGCATTGGCGAAAGACTGTTCAACGTCGCGCATTGCATGGTGACCTTTGCCGACGCGAGCAGCGGTTTCCACGACGGCAGACAGGCGATTGCCCATGAATTCTGCCGCAGCCTGGCAGAGGCCGATGCGCTGACGGTCGTGCAGGATGCTTCTGCCGATTCCCTGCTGGCGGCGCATCCGATGGTCAGTGGCGAACCGCGCATCCGGTTTCATGCGAGCAGCCCGATCCGCGATGCAGGCAAGGCCATTGTCGGTGCCGTGCATCTGGTCGATTACCGCGCGCGCAGTTTCAGCGAGATCGACAAGCGTGCGATGGTCGATCTGGTCGGCATTGCCGAGCGCGAACTGCATGTGCGTTCGCTGAATGCAATCCAGCTCGATTTGGAGAAGAAGAACAAGACATTGCGCCGCAAATCGCTGATCGATCCGCTGATCGGCACATGGAATCGCGGCGCGATCATGCGCATCCTCGGCATTGAATCGGTACGTTGCGAAAAGGCAGGCCAGCCGTTGTCAGTCATTGTTGTCGATCTCGATTTTTTCAAGAAGATCAACGATACCTACGGCCATCCTGCCGGCGATGCAGTATTGGTCAAGGTGACGAGCCGTCTGCGTTCCAGCATTCGGCGTCAGGATTCGGTAGGCCGTTACGGCGGCGAAGAGTTTCTGGCCGTGCTTCCCGGTGCATCGCATGAAGAAGCGCAGGCGATTGCCGAGCGTATGCGTGCGGCGGTCGCTTCCGAACCGGAGCCGATCGGCGAGGCGCTGGTCAATCTGACGGTCAGTGCAGGTGTTGCATCGTCTGACCTGTTTCCGGCAGCAGGTACCGACGAATTGATCGGGCATGCCGATCGTGCGTTATACGCTGCCAAGGACGCGGGACGCAATTGCGTGAAGCAGGCGCGGCCCGATATGCAATTTTGATTATTCCGAAAACATTCTGTTAATACGGGTTTCCTTCCCATGCATTCCAAGATTCTGATCCTCGATTTCGGCTCGCAAGTGACGCAGCTGATCGCGCGCCGCGTGCGCGAAGCCGGCGTTTTTTCCGAAGTCTATCCGTACGATGTCGACGACGATTTCGTTCGTAACTACGGCGCGGCTGGTGTGATTCTCTCCGGCGGCCCAAGTTCGGTGACGGAAGGCGATACGCCGCGTGCGCCGCAGGCTGTGTTCGAACTTGGCGTGCCGGTGCTGGGCATCTGCTACGGCATGCAAACGATGGCCGAGCAGTTGGGCGGCAAGGTGGAGAATGGCAAGGTGCGCGAGTTCGGTTATGCCGAAGTGCGCGCGCATGGTCATACCGCGCTGCTGAACGAAATCAGCGATTTCACGACGCCGGAAGGCTACGGCATGCTGAAGGTCTGGATGAGTCACGGCGACAAGGTTAACGACATGCCGCCAGGCTTCAAGCTGATGGCTTCCACGCCGAATTGCCCGGTTGCGGGTATGGCCGATGAAGAGCGACGTTTCTATGCGTTCCAGTTCCACCCGGAAGTCACGCATACCTTGCAGGGCAAGGCGATTCTCGGCCGTTTCGTGCACGAGATCTGTGGTTGCAAATCCGACTGGAACATGCCGGATTACATCAGCGAAGCAGTTGCGAAGATTCGCGAACAGGTCGGCAAGGAAGAAGTGATCCTCGGCTTGTCCGGCGGCGTGGACAGCAGCGTGGCTGCAGCCTTGATCCACCGCGCGATCGGCGATCAGCTGACCTGTGTGTTCGTCGATCACGGCCTGCTGCGCCTGGACGAAGGCAAGATGGTGATGGACATGTTCGGCAAGAATCTCGGCGTGAAGGTGATTCACGTCGATGCGACCGATCAGTTCATGGGGCATCTGGCCGGCGTGACGGACCCCGAAGAAAAGCGCAAGATCATCGGCCGCGAATTCGTCGAAGTATTCCAGGCCGAATCGGGCAAGTTGAAGAATGCGAAGTGGCTGGCGCAAGGCACGATCTATCCGGACGTGATCGAGAGCGCCGGCAAGGGCAAGAAGGGCGCGCATACGATCAAGAGCCACCACAACGTCGGCGGCCTGCCTGAAACGTTGAACCTGAAATTGCTGGAGCCGTTGCGCGAACTGTTCAAGGATGAAGTGCGCGAACTCGGCGTTGCGCTCGGCTTGCCGCACGACATGGTGTATCGCCATCCATTCCCGGGCCCTGGCCTCGGCGTGCGCATTCTCGGCGAAGTCAAAAAGGAATTCGCCGATCTGCTGCGCCGTGCCGATGCGATCTTCATCGAGGAATTGCGCAACACGCCGATCCCCTTATCGACCGAACTGACCGCTGGTGGCGGCGACAGTCATTTCCACAAGAACTGGTACGACGCAACCAGTCAGGCCTTCGCTGTCTTCCTGCCGGTGAAATCGGTCGGTGTGATGGGTGATGGCCGTACCTACGAATATGTGGTTGCGCTGCGCGCAGTGCAGACGCAAGACTTCATGACTGCACATTGGGCGCATCTGCCGCACGATCTACTGGGCAAGGTATCGAATCGCATCATCAACGAGGTGCGCGGTATCAATCGTGTGGTCTATGACATTTCGGGCAAACCGCCGGCGACGATCGAGTGGGAGTGAATTAACGCTCTTCGAGTCTATCGTCGCCAGTAATAACAGGGCGGTAGTGAATGTAACGCTAAGAACGGGAGGATCGATTACGATCCTCCCGTTCTTTTTAGACCGAACAGATGGCAAT
>DATDLO010000048.1:0-2216 GCA_036519215.1 Oxalicibacterium sp. | reverse complement strand
GACTTGTTTGTGACGTTTATCTTTGGTATTTCTTGTAGACCTGTCACGCAATTGTCAGTCACACGGGGTACTGGCCACACATTGGCTACCTGTGTTTGAACTTGCGAATTCTCTTTGGGGTTCATGCGCAAAAGAAGATGTCGCCGTTTTTTTCCGGCGGTGCGGACGCGTGAGAGGCTGCGAAGAGAACTCGACGGCCTGCGAATAAGAAGACTGGTTTAGGAGGGCAGCGCTACCGTAGAGGTGCGACGTGCAGCAGTTATGTACATCGGGACCGGGCGCCGACGGTCAATCCGGCGAGGAACCACGAAGCAACAGCCTCATCTGGAATTTCGAAGAGCTGTTGTCGGATTTATATGATTTGAGCCGCGTGCCGGATTGCTGGCAACGATTCCTGGCGCGCATCTGTTTCAATCTCAATGCAAGCGTCGGCATTATTGTTCGCCGCGAGACGCTGCATGAGCCCGACCAGCCGCTGGCCATGTATGTGCAGGATGAATCCGGCCAGGCAAGGCTGCAGGACCTGTGCAAGCGACGTTCACCCAATGGCAATGGCACTCTCGCCTTCCTGCCGATGGCGGAGAACGGCGGCCATGGCGTTCATGCGATCAGCCTGGACCAGCCTGGGCCCGATTGCCTGCTGCGGACATTTGGCGTTCACCACGCGCTATCCGTGCGCACGTCACCGGAGCGGCAGCCGTCGGCGCATCTCATCATTGGACGAATGTTCAGCCAGCCGCCCTTCGACGAAGCCGAGTTGGACCGTTTCGGAAAGATTGCCCCGCACTTCGAATGGGCCATTCAGCTGGCCGAGTTGTTCGCGAAGATGACCGCCAATGTCCGGGCCTCGACCGCGGTGCTTGATCTCCTGCCGACCGGCGTCGTCATCCTCGATGGGCAGGGCGCCTGTGTCACCATGAATCGCGCCGCGAAGGAAGCGCTTGATCCGGATGGCTCGGCGCTGCGTTACCTCAAGCGCAACCTGGTGAAGAACGGCACGGCTGAAAGGAATGGCGACGATCCCGGGTCGAGCCCGCAGGTCCTAAGCCTGCCGCCGCACATTGCCGGCCATCGATCGATCGCCGTCCTCTGGGATATTCCAGACGACCGGCCCGAGCAGCAACGCAAGCTGGCCTTCATCATGGACCCCGATCACCGGCGCAACACCGAGTTCGATGTCGCGGCGCTGGAACGCATCTATGGCTTGACGCTGACCGAAGCGCGTGTTGCGGCGTTTGTCGGCCAGAACAAGAGCGTCGCGGAAATCGCCGATCAGATGGGCAGCACGTCTCATACCGTGCGCACGCATCTGCGCCACATCTTCGAGAAGACCGGTTCGGAGCGGCAGCTGGACCTGGTTCATCTCCTGCTGCAATCACCGCTGGTTCTGCGGCTGCCGCAGAAGCGCGCGCGGCCAAGACCGGCGTCGGCGCAGTCCGTGGCCAAGCCGTCACCGCTGCGCAACTGACGTGTCCGCGAGCGAAAGCATCGCGACCTGCGGCGTTCGTTCCCTCAAGAGGCGCCGGCCGCGCCGTCGTTCAATTCTGCCCGGGCTTCCAGGCCGTGACGAACGTATCGGCTTGTCCGCGCAGGGTCGGATCAAGGAGCTCTGCCATCCGGCTCCGCCCCGCCGCGGCATCCTGGTCGCCTTGCGCCGCCGACAGGCTATACCAGATATAGGCCTGCAGGGCATCGTTCGGCACGCCCTTGCCGGATTCGTAAAGCGCGGCGAGATTGTACTGCGCGTCCGACGAACCATATTTGGCTGCCAGCGCATATTTCTCCGCGGCCGACGCATAGTTTTGCGGCACGCCATATCCCATTTCGTACATGCCGCCAAGATTGTTGATGGCATCGATGTGGCCGACGGCGGCGGCCTGGCCGTACCATTTCACCGCGACGGCGTCATCGCGCGGCACGCCCAACCCATTTGCGTACATCAGGCCCAAATTGTTCATCGCATTCGGATTGCCCTGCGCCGCAAGGGTTTGAAAGCCTGCCAGCGCCGCCGCGTAATCCTTGCTGCCGAACGCGACAAACGGATCTTGCGCCAACGCCCATGGCGTAGCGCCGCACAGCAGCACGAGAAAGGCTAGAACCCGACTCATACATCGCATGATGTAGCTCTCCTTCGACGACCTTCCCGAACCACGAAGATGTCACCGGCGCGGGGATGATTCAGCATCGCCGCGCAGCGGGATTCCTAAAAGAGAATT
>DATDLO010000047.1:0-6326 GCA_036519215.1 Oxalicibacterium sp. | reverse complement strand
AGATAAGATGCGCTGATGGAAAACACTGATCACATCCTGATCGTCGACGACGATCGCGAAATCCGCGAATTGCTCGCGACCTATCTCGTCAAGAACGGCCTGCGCGCATCGACTGCCGCCAACGGCCGCCAGATGCGCGCGCTGCTGGAAGAAGCGCCAGTCGATCTGATCGTACTCGACCTGATGTTGCCCGGCGAAGACGGCCTGGTGCTGTGCCGCGAATTGCGTGCCGGCAAATGGCGCAACATCCCGGTGCTGATGCTGACCGCGCGCAGCGAAGAAACCGATCGCATCATCGGCCTTGAAATGGGCGCCGATGACTATCTCGCCAAACCGTTCGCCGTGCGCGAACTTCTGGCACGCATCCGTTCGGTGCTGCGCCGTGCGCGCATGTTGCCGCCGAATCTGCAGGTCACTGAAGCGGCACAGTTCCTGCATTTCGGCGACTGGCGGCTCGATACGACGGCCCGCCATTTGCTTGACGAGCAGGACACGATGGTGGCGCTGTCCGGCGCGGAATACCGCCTGCTGCGCGTGTTCCTCGATCATCCGCAGCGCGTGCTGAACCGCGATCAATTGCTTAACCTGACGCAGGGACGCGACGCCGACCAGTTCGACCGCTCCATCGATCTGCTGGTCAGCCGCTTGCGCCAGCGTCTGCGCGACGATGCACGCGAGCCGCGTTACATCAAGACGCTGCGCAGCGAAGGCTATGTATTCTCGGCAGCGGTGGAATTGCGCGGAGACTGACATGCTCACCATGCAACTGAAGTGGTGGCCGCGCACGCTGTTCACGCGCGTCACGCTGATCTTCTTTGTCGGTCTGGCGCTGGCGCAAGGATTGACGTACTGGCTGATCATGCACGAGCGCACCGAAGCCACGACCAAACTGATGCTCGGCTATCTGGAACAGGACGTCGCCAGTTCCGTCGCCTTGCTTGACCGACTGCCGGCCAATGAACGTGCTGCGTGGCTGCCGCGTCTGGAGCGCCGTACCTATAGCTTTATGCTGGAGCCGGGTTTGGAAGGCCGCAAGCCGGATACCAAACTGTCGCGCCGCATTGCCGATTCCTTTCTCGAAGCCATCGGCAGCCATTACTCGGTGCAAGCCTACGCGGTGCCCGGCGCACGTGAGCGCGTGCAGGCGCAGCTGAAGCTGAGCGACGGCACGCCGCTGACGATCGACATGCGGCCTGCGGGCCTGCCGATTTCCAACTGGCTGCCGGTAGTGCTGCTGGTGCAACTTGTTTTGCTGGGGATTTTCACGTGGATAGGCGTGCGACTGGCAACGCGACCGCTGGCACAACTGGCGCATGCTGCCGACACACTCGGCCCCGATCTGCGCGCGATGCATTTGCCGGAAGACGGCCCGCAGGAAGTGGCGCGCGCCGCACGCGCCTTCAACGCCATGCAGGAACGCATCGCCGGCTACATGACGGAACGCATGCAGATCCTTGCCGCGATTTCGCACGATCTGCAGACGCCGATCACGCGCATGCGCATGCGTGCCGACATGATGGACGATTCGGAGCAGCAGCGGAAACTGAATCAGGATCTGAAGGAAATGGAGTCGCTGGTGCGCGAAGGCGTGACGTATGCGCGCACCTTGCATGGCGCATCGGAAGCCCCTTGCCGTATCGATCCCGATGCCTTGCTCGACAGTCTGGTCGGCGATTATCAGGATGCGGGCGAACGCCTCTACCTGAACGGCCAGATCGGCCAGCCGCTGGTCACGCGGCCGAACGCCTTGCGCCGCGTACTGGTCAACCTGATCGACAACGGTTTCAAATACGGCGAATCGGTCGAACTGACCGCATCGACCGATGCGCAGGAGCGCGTCGTCATCCGCATTCTGGATAATGGCCCCGGTATTCCGGAGAGCGAACTGGAGGCGGTGTTCCAGCCGTTCTATCGCCTCGAGTCGTCGCGCAACCGCAGTACCGGCGGGACTGGCCTCGGCCTTGCGATTGCGCGTCAGCTGACGCAGGCGATGAACGGCACGTTGTCGTTGAGCAACCGGCCCGAAGGCGGACTGGAAGCGCAACTGGTGCTGGCGAACGTCGCCTGAGCAAAACAAAAAAAGTGGCCGTGATCCGGCCGCTTCCACAAAAGGTCAGTAGAAAATCAGGCTGCCGTTCTGACGAACAGCGTCGTCAGCGGTTCGTCGCCGACTATGCGGCTGCAATGGCCGTGTACGTTCGCATCGAAAGTAGCGCCTTCCGGCAATACGTCATTCGAGAAGAAATGCTCGCCGGCACGGAAGATGCGCGATGTGCCGTCGCGCAGGCCGATCTCCATCGCACCGCTCAACACCACCAGCCATTGCGCCGTCGTCGTGCAGTGGAAATCGCTGCTGACGCCGGGCGGGCTGTGGCGCACCTGGAATCCGTCGGAAGGAATCAGATCGGACAGCAGCGCCTTCGGCGTGCCACCGGACAGCGGAATGTCTTCCTCGCGAAAACGCGCGAAGCCGTCGGTGTCGGTAAAGAGAACGATATTGCGAAATGTGGTCATGGCGATCAGGAAAATGTTCGTTAAAGCCGCAGCCTGCACGGCACGTAGTACGCGCGCAGGCTGGCGGCAAGCGGCAGAATTTGCAGCTGCCGCTATCGTAATGTATCTCGTGACTTGTCTGTAACGCATGCCGTCACGCAGTCCTTGCTGCAGTGGCGGCTGACGTTGTTAATCGCGCACCGTACGCAGACGTACTGCTAGTGCCGCCAGCGAAGAAAGCGTCGCCAGCGTCACCACGCCCGGCCAGCCCCAGTGCGCCAGCATCATGCTGCCAAGCGCCGCGCCGGACGCCATGCCGATGAACATGCCGGTGAACAGCAGCGCATTCAGGCGGCTGCGCGAACCCGGATCGATGCCGAACACCACCGTCTGGTGCGCGACCAGCGTGGCCTGCACGCCGAAGTCGAAACCGATGGTGGCAACGACGATCAGCATCAGCTGCGCATGCGGCGACAGCAACGGCGCCGCCCACATCACCGCAAACGAAACGGCAGCCAGCGCACAGCCGATGCGCGTCACCAGTTCGGGGCCGCGGCGATCGGAGATGCGGCCGGCCAGCGGCGCAGCGAGCGCACCGGCGGCACCGGCCAGACCGAAAGAACCGGCGACGGCGCTGCCCAGATGAAATGGTTCGTCATGCAGCATCACGGCCAGCGTCGACCAGAATGCGCTGAAGCCGATGGCCAGCAATCCTTGCGCCAGCGCTGCCTGGCGCAGCTTGCCGTGTGCACGCCATAGATCGACCATCGAACCCAGCAGCGCGCCGTAGCCCAGTTGCGTCGTCGGCTTGAAACGCGGCAGACCGCGCCATATCGCCATCGCGATCAGCGCCACGCCGACGGCGGCTGCCAGATAGACGGTGCGCCAGCCGAACTGCGCTGCGCCGAAGCCGCTGATCACGCGCGACAGCAGAATGCCCAGCAGCACGCCGGTCATCACGGTACCCACCGTCTTGCCGCGCTGCGCTTCCGGTGCCAGTGTCGCCGCCGCGGGAATGATGTCCTGCACCATCGTTGCGGTCAGGCCGATTGCGAGGCTGGCGGCGAGCAGGGTGCCGATGCCGGGCGCGAGGCCGCTGCCCAGCAGCGCCAGCGTCAGCAGTGCCGCTTTCGCCAGGATGATGGTGCGGCGGTCGTAGCGGTCGCCCAGCGGTGCCAGCAGCAGGATGCCGAGCGCGTAGCCGAGCTGCGTCAGCGTCGGCACCCAGCCGATCATGCTGTCGCTGGCATGGATATCCGTGCCCAGCAGGCCCAGCATCGGCTGGCTGTAATAAAGCGATGCGACGGCGAGACCGGCGCCCGTCGCCATCAGCAGGATGAGCGGCGCGGGGACGGCGGCATGGGTTGGTTTGCTTGCAGATGTCGATTGAGCGGCGAGCATGTTTTTCCTTGTTGGATGATGCTGCGTATTCTCCATATGAATAAAGAGTCGCGGTAGTGGCCTTAAACGTACATTTGTTATACGCTTGACGTATGAAAGAAGCAGGCAACCCTGGCGTAGACCGCATCGAACTGATGCAAACCTTTGTCCGTATCGTCGAGACGGGCAGCCTGTCGGCCGCCGCCGAGCAGTTGAAGACCAGCCAGCCGACCGTCAGCCGCCGCCTGCAGACGCTGGAACGTTCGCTGGGCTTGCGCCTGCTGCAACGCACGACGCATGTGATGAAGCTCACCGAAGACGGCGAGCGTTGCTACGCGCACGCGAAGGAATTGCTGGATAACTGGAAAGCGATGGAAGCCGACCTGCGCGGCACGCAGGACGATCCGGAGGGCATGTTGCGCGTGCTGGTGCCGCACGCCTTCGGCCAGGACCAGCTGATCGATCTGCTGACTGATTATCTGGCGCGCTATCCGCGGGTTTCGGTCGACTGGCTGCTGCACGATCGCCGGCCGGATTTCATCGCCGAAGGCATCGATTGCGCGATCCAGGTCGGCGACATCGACAATCCTTCGCTGGTGGCCTTGCGCCTGTTCGAAGTGCCGCGCATCGTCGTCGGTTCGCCCGATCTGCTGCAGGGCAAGTTGCCTGTGCAACCGCAAGAGTTGCATGCACTGCCGTGGCTGGCCTTGCGTACCTATTATCGCGACGAGGTCGTGCTAATGCGCCAGTCGGAAGGCAAGCGCAGTGCGCGCGGAGGGCGAGGGCGTGGCGCCAACAGTGCCAGTGATGCCAAGACCGATGCTGATACGCATCGCTTTGCGATACGGCCGCGCATGAGTACCGATAGCCTGTATGCGCTGCGCAATGCCGCGTTGAAAGGATTGGGTGTCGGCCTTGTTTCGGCCTGGCTGGTCGCCGACGATATCGCAGCAGGCCGGCTGGTCCAGCTTGTTCCCGAATGGCGCGCTGCGCCATTGCCGGTTTCGCTGGTGTATCCGTATGCGCGCTTCTATCCGGCGCGCACGCGGCTGTTCATCGAGGCCGTGCGCAGTATCGTGCTGGAGCTGGAAACGAAGACGGTTGCCGCGCTTGCCGGCAAGTCATCTGAAAAATCAGCCGGCAAATCATCAGGTAAAAGAAAGACAGCGCAGAAATAACGATGCAGAGCGGAGGAATCAGTCTGCGGGTTTGTGTTCCGCATGCGCTTTCAGCAACGTTTCCGCCGCACGCAATGCGCCGGCTTCCGCTTCTTCCTTCGTCATGAAGACTTCTTCCACGCAGACGTGCTGGCGTGGAAATATGTTGTTGCGGTGCATCGGGTTGGTGGATGGCCCGTAGATCGTCAGATAGGCCGCCCACTGTTCGGTGCCGCCGATTTGCTCCGCTTCGTATTCGATTTCATGATCGCCAATAGTTTCGTAAGGCATTTACTATCCCTTTCGCTGATACTGCGACGGTGGCTACTGCGACGAACTCGATCGTCACACCCGGTATCGGCATGACGAACAATTGCAGTTCGCCGCTGACAGGCACTTCTGTCGCACGGTAGACGATATTTTCTTCCTGCAGGCGTTCGATCAGTTTCGTCCATTCGGTGTTGTCTTCGATACGGAATGCGAAGTGATCGATGCGTGTGGAAGATTTGACGGGCGGCTGATCGATGTTGCCCTTGACCAGATGGATCACCGGCTTGTCCTTCTGATACAGCCAGTAGCCCTCAAAAGAAAACGGCGGCCGCTCGCCTTCGACAAGGCCCACGACAGCGCAGAAAAAATGGCGCAGGGCTTCAAGCTGCGGTGCGACGATGGTGGCGTGATCGAGTTTCATGTCTACTATTGTAGGCCCATGGAATATCAATGCAACGAAGGCTAAAAGTCTAGGCCAGAAATTGAACGATCGTCCGTGTCGCATCGGCGATCACGTCGTCGCGCGGCTTGGCAGCCTGCTCATGCTGCGTGAAATACAGCACGACGACGATGGGCGCGCGGCCCGGCGGCCACAGCACGCCGATGTCGTTGGTGGTGCCGTAGGAACCGGTGCCGGTCTTGTCGGCCACGATCCAGTCCGTCGGTACGCCGGCGCGAATGCGCGCATCGCCGGTGCGGTTCTTCTTCATCCAGAACACCAGCTGTTCCTGCTGCAACGATCCCAGCGCATTGCCGAGCATCAGCTTCTGCAGCGTTTGCACCATCGCGGCAGGCGTCGTCGTATCGCGCAGATCGCCGGGAACCGCGCTGTTCAGTTCCGGCTCCCAGCGGTCGAGGCGGAATATCTCGTCGCCGACGGTGCGAGCGAAGGCGGTCACGGCCGCCGTGCCGCCCAGTTCCTTCATCAGCAGATTGACGGCGGCGTTGTCGCTGTACTGCAGCGTGGCGGCACACAGTTCGGAAACCGTCATGCCCTTGCCGACCAGTTTGCCGGTGATCGGCGCG